>JAYSVA010000496.1:0-2600 GCA_043718785.1 Hyphomicrobiaceae bacterium | reverse complement strand
AGGCGCGTCCGCACATGCCCCATTTCGCCGCCAATCTGTCATTCATGTTCAACGAAGTGCCGTTCCTTGAGCGGTTCGAGGCGGCGGCGAAGGCGGGCTTTACCGCTGTTGAGTTCCTGTTCCCGTATGAGTGGCCAGCGGCTGAGCTGGCGGCGCGGCTGAAGGCCAACGGTCTGACCCAGGCGTTGTTCAACCTGCCGCCGGGCGACTGGAGCAAAGGTGAGCGGGGCCTCGCCGCCATGCCCGGGCGCGAAGCCGAATTCGAGGCGGCGCTGCGGACCGCGCTCGACTATGCGAAGGCGCTCAACTGCCCGCTCGTGCACGCGATGCCCGGCCTCAAGCATCATGGGGCCGAGCGGAAAACGTATGTGAAGAACCTTAAGCTCGGGGCGAAGATTGCTGCTGATCACGGCGTCGGCGTCATTATCGAGCCGATCAACACGCGCGACATCCCGGGCTTCTTTCTCAACACAACCGCCGAAGCCCGTGCCGTCATCCACGAGGTCAACGCAGCCAATCTGGGCCTGCAGTTCGACTTGTATCACCGCGCCATCCAGGAAGGCGACGTGGCTATGGCCATCGCCGAATTCGGGCATCTTGCTCGTCATTATCAAATTGCCAACCCGCCAGATCGCGGCGAACCCGATGAAGGCGAAATGAACTACAGCTATCTGTTCAAAGCCATCGACGCCTCCGGCTTCAAAGGCTACGTTGGCTGCGAGTACAAGCCACGCAACGGCACGGTTGCTGGATTGAAATGGGCGGAGCGGTGTGGGGTGACGCTGTCACCGGTGGGGTGACTGTAATTAACATCTGTTAGCGTCATATTATTCGAAAACGCAGTTTTCCCGCCGAGGTGGCGCGCTCATTTGTGAGGGCGGCCCAAGGGGCGGGGAGACGGCACGTGCCGTGACCTGATGGTAGATAAACTGGATAGGCACTTGCCAGCGGCAGGTATCTAATCTGCCGCTCCCCGGTTTGTCCGCCCGTCGTTCCGACGCTTCAACGTCAGAGGGGGGCCGACATCCGCCCTCTGATCTCCGAGGCCCCCACCGCGATATGACTGTCGCCACCACAAGAAACGGCATCCGAACCGTCTCAGATGAGCTCGGCCGTAAGCGGTATATCTTGCCCGCAAACAGCGAAATTCAACGCAGAAGAAACATCCCGATTAGCTTATGTCCCGGGCAATCATATCGTTCCTGCTCCATTGCAACCGCCAGCGCACGTCTGCACCCCTTGTCTCGTAGAACAGGAGCCCCAACTATGCGACCGGTCGGAGGGGGCGGGGATAAGTCCTAGCGTGGTTAATGCAGATAAGGTTAATGCAGATGATTAACGTAGGGGCGCTCACCATCCCACTCAAAATCCATCGCGCTTGCCCCGAGGACCCACGGTGTCGCAGGCCCGATATTTTCCGGACCGAGGCTTAGATCAAAATTAAGGTCGTCAGGCATATCGTGTGTATTGATACATTCACAGGAGCAAACAATGGGCCTTGCCATTATTTATGCGCTGCCGCTGATCGCGATGGGCGTTTGGATCATCGTCGCCAAACTGATGTATCGAGCAATGCGGTGGGCAGACATTCCGGAATTCGTCTCACGGCTTCTCGCTGTGACCCTTTTTCCTGGCGCGGTTCTCTTATCTAATCCTGATTTTTGGCATTCAATCCTAAACCCATTGTCGCAGCTTTGGCCCTTGCGCGCAATAATCGGTTTGAGTGCGGTGGTGACTATGCTGCTTTGGCTAGGGCAGCGACCGACGCATCAGAACGTGCGCGACAATACGCTTTCCGCTCGTTGGATTTTTGTTTTTACTTTGCATATTTTAGCGTGGATGAACCCGGTTTTTGCTTTGGCCATGCTGCCTAATTCCCTGCAGCAAACAATAAGTGCATTTTTATAGTTAGAGGGCCCGTTTCATGTGTGCTCTGAATTTATTTTTCAAAATCTAAACGCGAACACACGGGGGCAGCATCCCCAGTCCTACGTGGCGCCAATCACACGGCATCAAAATCTAATTTTACTTGCGGTGTAAGCGGACGGCTTTGGCAGGCGAGAACGAAACCGGCTTTGAGTTCCCAGGGTTCGAGGGAGTAGTTGAGGTCCATCATCACCTCGCCCGCAGCGACTTTGCAGCGGCAGGTGCAGCACATGCCGCCCTTGCAAGAATACGGCAATTCCAGGCCTTGAGCGCTGGCGGCATCGACGACGTGCTCGTCAGATTTGACGGCAATTTGGTAAGTCACACCATCGAGCACGCAATCCACGCGGGAGGTTCCCGCTTTCACCTCAACCTTGGTGGCAACCGCACGCGGCGCGGGCTTCGGCATGCCGTCAGTGAAAAACAGTTCGCTCTTGATCCGCGTTGGCTCGACACCGGCTGCAACCAGCGCGGCGCGACCAGCCTCAACCATGCCATAAGGGCCACACAGATAATACGCGTCGGTATCGGCGGGGCGCACCACGGAACGAGCCAGCCGCGCGATCTTGTCACCGTCGATGTGGCCGTTGAGGATGTCGATGTCCTGCGACTCGCGGGACAGCACATGCAGCACCGACAGGCGGCCAAGATGGCGGTCCTTGAGCTCTTCCAGC
>JAYSVA010000495.1:0-2603 GCA_043718785.1 Hyphomicrobiaceae bacterium | reverse complement strand
TGTCTTGACCGCGCCATCGAGGGCGCCTGCTAATGCGTTGAGACGGGCCCGCTCGGCTGCTACAGTCGGCGACTCCGGCTGGTCCTTGGGGGGCGGCCCGAGTTTTTCGATCTGGCTTTTGATCTCAGCAAGTTGCGGCCGTAGCGTTTCCGCTGTCGCGGTCGAGTCGTAGATGATCTCCTCGACGTTGGACCGCAGGCGCGCCAGATCGCCTTCCATTTCCTTCAGCTGCTGGATCGACTTCTCAGCCGTCGCAATGCTCTTGGCCAATCGCTCAACCGGGTTCGTCAACTCTGGCGGTAACGTGAACGGTGCGGGCGCGGCGGGGGGAGCAACAGCTGCTGGTGGTGCTGCAACCGGCGTTACGCCTGCTGCGGGTGGAGCGGTAGCTGCAGGTGGCGCAATCGTCGGTGCCGTCGTTGGTAGCGACGGAGCCGCTTGCTGTGCCGCGAGGTGAAGCGGTGCCACAGTCATGAACACAAAGACTGCGAGAGCCAGCCAGATACGCACGTAAGCCAACATAATCAGGCGATTCCTTATATAAAACGGCAGACCTACAACGCTGCCCAGGCGCTACTGATAACGGTCGAGCGCGTCAAGGCGGCATCCGTCAGATTTGCGCCCAGGTTTGGCGCTGCCGCATCACGAAACGGGGAGCTGTGGTGGTGCCGAGGTGTTCAAGCCGCCGTCAGTTTTTTCACGGCGGCAGAGATTTTGTGGCGGATGGCGTGGAAGCCTTTGCTGCCTTCGCTGGTCATCCAGTTCATCTGCAGCGACCGGCGTGGGCCATCGAACGGGTGGTGCCCATGCCAGGAGTTGTCGGCGCGCTTGAACACTAGCAATGTGCCGTTGTCGGGCGGAACTTCGGCAACAAAATCTTCGACGTTGGTGCCGTTTTTGAGCAGGCGCAGGCGGCCGCCGGGCTGCTGCCAGTTCTCGTTCAGGTACAGCAGGACGGTGATGATCTTGTCCTTGCTGTCGGTGTGGATCTGGCCGTCTTTGGCGCGGGTGTAGGCGCGCAGCGAGTACATTTTCGGCCGACCAGTTAGTTCAACGTCGAACTTCTCGGCGATCAGCTGTTCGAATGCGGGGCTGTCGAGTTCGTCGATCACATCCTTGATAGCCATCCCGGCATCAAGGCTCTCGATCGGGTATGACCCGCCTTTATCGATCTTGGGATAGGTGGTGTTGATGCGCGCCACGGTCTCTGGCGTCAGAAAGCCCGGCACGATGGTGTAGGTGTACGGGCTGGTCTCAAGCTTAGCTGCCCGTAGTTTATCCAGTTGCAGGTGCGCCATAACGAGTTGCTCCGTCAGATCTGTATCAAGCTGGCGTGTGGTACATCAATCCCGGCATCATGGCATGCCGCTGCTGCCAGCGCCGTTCGATTTCTGCAGCAATTGTACGACCGGAATCGAGCGGTTCATAGGCCCATGTGTCTAGCGCGGTGGGCGCATCAGGCAAGGGACGAGTTGCCCCATGGCGGTTGAGGGCGTTGTGGAACCGGCTGAACTTGGCGCTGCCGCCCGATGGGGTAAAAACATAAACCGGACGTCCCGTCGCGCACGCTTCGCCGGTCATATTGACGCTGTCGGCGGTGACAACAAGGGCATCGGCATGTGCCAGGAACGCGGGGTAAGGATTAACGCCGGTGCCGTCCCAGATAATGCGCGGGCTGGCGGTGGTTGCCTGATCGACGGCGCGGATTAGTCGCTGGTGGCTGCGTCGGGACGGCGTGACCATGAAACTCGCACCAAGGCCGCCAAGAGCCGTCAACGAGCGTTGTAGGCGGTCATCATCGGCATCGGAGAAGCGGTATATGCCATTTTTGCCACCGAGGATTACGGCAATGCGCTGCCCCGTCAGTGCCTTGATATCGGCGGGCATCGTGGCGCGGAGGTCGCTCAGTCGCGCCTGCGTGAAGCTGTGTGGTGCGGTTGGTGTGATGATGACGTTGGCGCCGCGACGGCGATCGTGTTCCGGCACCCAAATCAGATCAGCGGTGTTAGGGCCGGTCTTCGGGTCCTGCAGCACCACGCAGTAGGTCTGATGGCCCGCACGGCGGCGGAGTGCGCGAATGTAAGGGATGCTGGCGCGACCGGTGGCGATGGCGAACTGTGGCCACGGCGGCGCAAACGCGCTCTCCGGTTGGCCGAATTTGACCTCTGGTCCGACCGGCCCCCATGGTGCCGCGAACTTCCAGACGCCCTGGGGCGTCACGTGCTTCATCACGTAATCGAGGCCGAGCGCATCAGCGACGCCGCGCGCCTGCACGTCCATGCCGATCTTGCCGTCCGTGATCACCCAGGCCGTGCGGCCTGCCAGGGGACGTACTGCCATTGAAGCGTGCGAAGTTGAGGCGTGCGAATCGTTTTGCATTCAGCATCCGTGCGGCGTGCGGCCCAAACTGTCGATGCAACCAGTTGCCGCGATACGATTAAGCGTGACCGGCTTCGCTGACTAGGTGCGACATGTCGATACCGATCTTGGTCATGGCCGATTCGTACTTGGCTTCCAACTTGCGCCCGAAGATCAAGTTGGTGTCTGCCGGGCAGTGCAGCCAGCCGTTGGCCTGGATTTCGGCATCCAACTGGCCTGCGCCC
>JAYSVA010000494.1:0-5638 GCA_043718785.1 Hyphomicrobiaceae bacterium | reverse complement strand
CCTTGCAATCGACCCGGGGCGCGCAACTGGTGCCGGTGTCGATGCCCATCGTGATGCAGCCGCTGAGGCCTGATGCGGTGGCCTGTAGCTATGGCCGCATTGACCCGCAGCACGCCGACTATGATAGAGTCCGCCGCCTGCTCCGCCGTTCCGTGACGGACGAGTTCGTTAAGTTCATCTCGGTGTAAACGCACATGAAAATCCTGATCATTGATGGCAGCCCGGCGGCGGCGCAAGAGGCGCTGGTCAAGCGTGGCGGCCGGAAGCATGGGGCCAACTACGCCTCGTCGCTCGGTGCGATGGTGCCGGAGGGGGCGGCCCCACCGGAGTTCTTTATCTTAGCGGCGGCGGATGGCGAGAAGCTGCCGCAAGGCATGACGCTGGCGGATTTCGACGGCATCGCCTGGACCGGGTCGCCGCTGTCAGCCTACGACGGCAGCCCGGCGGTCAACGCCCAGATCGATCTGGCGCGCGAGGCCTACCACACCGGCGTGCCGTGCTTTGGCAGCTGCTGGGGTCTGCAGATCATGTGCGCGGCGTTGGGCGGACGGGTGCACGCGAACCCAAACGGCTACGAGGTCGGCATCGCCCGCGCCATTACGTTGAACGATGCGGGGCGCGCGCACAAAATGTTCGATGGCAAGGCGTCGGTGTTTGATGCCATCGCCACGCATTACGACGAGGTCGCGGAACTGCCCGACAACGCCGTGCTGCTCGCCAGCAACGACATGAGCCGGGTGCAGGCAGTCGAGATCGTCGATGGCGATAAGGTGTTTTGGGGCGTGCAGTACCACCCGGAGTATGATCTGCGGCAGATCGCGGCGATCCTGCGCCGCCGGGCTGAGGCGATGGCCAAGGACGGGTTCGGCACGGCTAAGGAGATCGAACAGATGGCGTCCCATCTGTTGCAGCTGCACGAGGATCCGACCCGCCGTGACATCGCGTGGAAATATGGCATCGGCGCGAACGTGCTCGACCAGACCATCCACCGCCGCGAATTCACCAACTGGTTGACGGCCTACGTGATGCCTCGGGCGGCGCAGAAAGCTGCTGCGTGAGGGGCGAGGCCATTGGGGGAGGTTGTCATTTGGCCAGAGGAAGCTGTGTCGGGTCTCGCAAAAGGGCTCTACCCGACCTACGTCCATCAGATTTTTGACATGTCATTACCCTGCGCCTGAACGCCTAAGCACTGCACCGAACCGGGGTGACCTAGAACTTGCCCGGTCACGTGGGTTATGCCAGCGTTTAGAGGGCGACCAAACGTGACGAGGGCTGCAGGCATGACCAGCGCGAACGAGAAAACCAGGGCACCGATAACGCCTGGACGAGCAGCGGCTTCTACCCCCGTCACCCGTGCGCAAAGCGTGGTCGAGATGCTGCGTGCCAACACCCACCGGATCGAGGCGGACCGGGCGCTGCCGCAAGATGTGGTCGCCGGGCTGCACGACGCGCGGCTGTTCCGGCTGACCTTGCCGAAATCGCTGGGCGGTGACGAGATCGATCTGAAAACGCTGGCCCAGGTGATCGAGACGATTTCGCGGGTTGATGCGAGTACGGCGTGGTGTATCGGCCAAGCCGCCGGTTGCGCGCTATCCGCCGCCTATCTGCCGCCCGCGACGGCGCGCAACCTGTTCGGGCCTGCCGATGCGACGCTGGCCTGGGGTGCTGGTTTCGGCGGTAAAATGACCGCCGTCGAGGGCGGCTACCGGGTGACCGGCAAGTGGATGTTCGCCAGCGGCTGCGCCAACGCCACCTTGCTCGGCGGCCACTGCTATGTGTTCGAGGCGGACGGTACCCAGCGTATGCGCGCTGACGGCAAACCGCTCGACCGCACCGCCTTGTTCGTCAAGTCCAAGGCGAAGATCGACGACATGTGGCACACGCTCGGCCTGCGCGGTACGGCGAGCCTGACCTACGCCGTCGACAACCTGTTCGTGCCCGACGACGAAACCATCGACCGGGAAGATCCGACCGAGCGGAAAGAGGCAGGCACGCTGTTCCTATTTCCGACGACGCAGATTTTCGCCACCGCATTCAGTGCGCTGATGCTTGGCGTCGCGCAAGGCATGGTGGACGAGTTGACCAACCTCGCCATGACCAAGACGCAGCGTGGCGCGTCATCGTCGCTGAAGGACAGCCCGGTGTTCCAGTCGCAGCTCGCCGTGATGGAGGCCCGGTTGCGGGCCTGCCGCGCCTACCTGCACACCACGCTGGACGACATCTGGCAGCGTACCGGCGAGAGCCGGGTGCTGCCGATTACCGATCTGGCCAACCTGAAACTCGCCTCGACCTATGTCATCAACCAGGGCGTCGAGGTTGCCACCGAGGCCTATCGCGCAGCCGGCCAGAACGCGATTTTCCAAAGCGGCGTGTTTGAGCGGCGGATGCGCGATTGCCTGACCGCCTCGCAGCAGGTGCAAGGCCGCCCCTCCAACTTCGTCACCATCGGCCGCGTCCTGCTCGACCTGCCACCGGATACGTCGCTGTTGGGGTGAGGCCCGCTGCCGGCAACATACAACAACAGGCCCCACTCTATCAGTGTCCCGTCTCCTGTCAGCGTCTCAGCCGTTGGGCACTAAAGCGCCTGCAACACCTGCTCCGTCGCGGCGTCGGCGGGGAAGAAAAGTTCGATACGCAGGTCGGCGGCGGTGCTATCGCGGGCGGCGCTGAACTGCCCGATGGCGGAGAACAATGCTAGGCGCACGCCGTTGGGCAGTCGCAGCCGCATGCATAGAAACGGGTCACTTTCCGGGCTCTGATCAGCTGAGAAGGAGGCGGCTGGAACACTCTGGCGGAACGCCTCCAGCCGTTGCGCCATCTCGGAATCGCCGCTGCGCAGTACCTCGGCCCGCAATCGGGCGATAAACTCAGCCGCTAAACTCGCCCAGTTCTCGATCACTTCGGCGGTTTGCGGACTGTCGGCTAGCCGGGCCAGCAGGTTCGGCTCCTTCGATCCTGGGCTCAGAATTTCAAGCATCAGCGCGGCGGTGCGGTTGGCTTTCACGACGTTCCAGTGCCGGTCGAGCAGCAGGCCGGGATAGGGTGCGTGCCGTTCCAGCAGCCGGTCCAGGCCATTGCGTAACGGTTCCAACGCGGCATCATCAAGTTCGAATGCGGTGAACTGAGGGGCGAATCCGGCGGTCAGCAGAAACTCGTTGCGCGACCGCACCGGCACCTCCAGCGCGGCAATCAGCTGATCGACCATTTGGCGGCTCGGCTTGGCCCGTCCGGTCTCAAGGAAGGCGAGGTGGCGAGCGGAAATGTCAGCCTCTAGCGCCAGATCGAGCTGGCTCAGGCGGCGGCGTGCGCGCCAGTCCCGTAACGTAGAGCCGAATGCGGATCGATCCTGCATTGTTGCCTCCCAAGTCCGTTGTTGGGGCTACGATAGACTGAACTGCCGCGCAATCCACTTACCTCGCACGTCATTGTTTTGTGGGGCTGGATCATGTTGCCATGCCGCAGTGCAATCAGAAAACGGAGACATCCCATGTCGGACTTCTGGATCAAATGGCTCAAGGGCTGCAGCCTGTTTATCGTCGGTGTTGGTGTCATGCTCGCTGTCGTCGATCTGCCAGTCATCGGTAAACCAGCGCAACTGTTCATCGACTTCTGCTATTTCAGGCTGTTCAGTGCCCAGTCTGTGCAACTCAGCCGGGAAGCCTTATTCGCGACCAGCCTGACAGGTGCGCTCACCGTTGGCTGGGGCCTGTTCATGCACCAGACCATCGAGCCCCTCGCCCGCACCAACCCCGCCGTTTTGCGGCGCGCCATGGGCGTTGCGTTCACCGTCTGGTTTGTGTTCGACCAAGCCGGCTCCTGGCGTAACGGCGGCTATGGCAACCTGATCTCGAACTGTGCGTTTTATGCCCTGTTTATGCTGCCACTGGTGATGAGTGGGCGGCACAAGTCAGCCGTGCGCGCCTAAACATGCCATTAAGCCAACGGTGGCACCATGATCATCCAGGACACGCCGAACTTGTCGGCGACGGAGCCGAAGCGGGGCGAGAAGAACGTCGGGCCGATGGGCATCTGGACGGTGCCGTCTTTGGCGAGCGCGTTGAACAGGCGGTCGGCTTCGGGAGCACTTGGCACGGACAGTGACAGCGACATGCACTGGAAGTCGAGTGGCCCGGTTCGCATGCCGTCCGACATCAGGATTTCCGCGCCGCCGATGCGTAAGCACGCGTGCATGATGCGGTTGTCGTGCGCGGGATCGACTTTGTCTGGCCCGGGCTTGTCGGGATTGTCCTTGAACCGCATCAGCATCAAAACTTCAGCGCCGAGCTTGGCCTTGTAGTGCTCGATGGCCTCCTCGCAGCGGCCACGGAAGAACAGGTAGGGCTGGATGATCGTCGACGCGACAGGTTTTGCATCACCGACGAACGGCTTGAAACCGCCCCAGAACATGCGGCGACCGTCGAACGGCATGGTCTCGGGCTTCATGTCGCCTAGGCGCGGGTCGGCCATCGCCTTGGCGCTGACCTCATCGCGGTGCGCCCGCGACCGGTAAGTCATGATGCCAACGAACACCGTTTCATCCGGCTTCAGGTCAACGCTCTGCGGGAACGACGTTACTTTGCCAACCGGCGCGTCGTCAGCCTCGACTTCTATGCACGACAAGGCCCCGTGCTCGCGCCAGACTTTCAGAAACAGCTCAGCCTGTTGGCGATAGGCTTCAATGTTCTTCTTCGGCACTGGGACGACGAAGAGATCAGTGTAGGTCGACATGATGGGTCTCCGAGGTTTGAGGGAAACAGAGGGAAACAGCCTGCCACATTTACTCCGTAATTTTTCGCTCGACGAGAAGAGCCAGCTGCGCCAGCGATTGCTCCTATTGCTGTGCAGCCTTATTTGCCGGCAGCAACCGCTTCAATTTGGGCGATATCGATTTTGACCATCTGCATCATCGCCTCCATCCCGCGGCAGGCTTTCGCGATCAAACACCGGCCGCGTTGAACCCGCGTGCGCCGTCACCGAGGGCTTCATAGCCGGTGTCGGTGACGAGAATGGTGTCCTCGAGCTTGACAAACCCGCGCGTCGGATGCGCCATGGTTGTCTCAATCGAGATAACGAGGCCCGGCTCCAGCGGGCGCTCCTTGTCGTAGCCGTCGTAGGACATACGCGGATAATCCATCAGGCGCGGCGCTTCGTGCGTAACCAGACCCATGCCGTGCGCCATGAAGTGCGAGTACTTGCGATGCGGCGACGTATTGAGCAGGCGCTCGGCGACATCGCAGATGTCACCGCCGCGCGCACCGGGACGGATCGGTTTGCGGACGGCCTGCTGCACCTCCTCAATGAAGGCGAGCAGCTCGATATCCTGCGCGGTGGCCTTGCCGCCGACCACGCCCATGCGACAGAGGTCGCCGATGTAGCCTTTGTAGTTGCCGCCGGAATCAAGCGTGATGATGTCACCCTTAGCAAGCTTCTGCTCTGATGGTGCACGGTTCAGGCTGGTGCCCGCCGTCATCAGACAATAATCGAACACCAGACCACGGTTGACCTCCTCGCGGCGCAACGCTTCTACCACTTCAAGCTTGGTGGCACCGGGCACGCAATGCTGCTGGAATGTCGCCTGCATGGCCGCGACCACCCGCTGCGAGGATTCCCGCAGATAGCCGATCTCCTCCAGCGTTTT
>JAYSVA010000493.1:0-5639 GCA_043718785.1 Hyphomicrobiaceae bacterium | reverse complement strand
GGTGCAGCCCGTGCTCGCCAACCTGGATAAGCGTGCCCTGGTGCTGGTCGGCCTGATGGGCTGTGGCAAGACCTCCGTCGGGCGGCGGCTGGCGGCAGCACTCGGCCTGCGTTTTGTCGATGCCGACGAAGAAATCGAGCGCGCACACGACAAAAGCGTACCGGACATCTTCAACGAATATGGCGAGCAGTATTTCCGCGATGGCGAACGTCGGGTTATCGAGCGGCTGCTGAAGGAGGGACCGCTGGTGCTAGCAACCGGTGGCGGCGCGTACATGAACGCCATCACCCGCGATAACATCAAGGCGCACGGCATTTCGGTCTGGCTCAAGGCCGACCTGCACGTGCTGATGAAGCGCGTGATGCGCCGCGATAACCGGCCACTACTGAAAACGACCGATCCTGAAGGCACGATGCGCCGCCTGATGACTGAGCGCTACCCGGTCTATGCCGGTGCTGACATGACCATCGAGAGCCGCGAAGTGCCGCATGACGAGATGGTCAGCTTCATTCTGAAGGGCCTGCTCAACGGTCCGCTCGGCCCACACAGCGGCAGCAAGCTGGTTTCAGCGGGCCAGCCTGACAAGGCGGCGGCCAAACCGGAGCCCAGCAAGAAAGACCCGCAATGACCCAGACCGTCCCCGTCGCTTTGCCGGGCCGCGCCTATGACGTGCTGATCGGGCCAGGCCTACTGGCGCAAGCGGGCGGCTTGATCGCGAAACAATTTGGGTCAGCGAAAGTCGGCATTGTCACCGACAGCAACGTCGCCAAAGCGCACCTGCCTGCACTTGAGGCCAGCCTGAACGGTCACGTCAAAATCGCTGGCACCGCCATTCTGCCAGCAGGCGAGAGCACCAAATGCTTCGGCCAGCTGGCCGCGCTCTCCGAACGCCTTCTCGAGATGAAACTGGAGCGCGGCGACCTCGTTATCGCCCTTGGTGGCGGCGTCATCGGCGATCTCGCAGGCTTCGCGGCGGCGATCCTGCGACGCGGCATCCGCTTCGTGCAGATGCCAACCTCGCTGCTGGCCCAGGTCGACAGCTCCGTCGGCGGCAAAACCGGCATCAACACGCCGCAAGGCAAGAACCTGATTGGTGCCTTCCACCAGCCGAGCCTGGTGCTCGCCGATACCAGCCTGCTGAGCACCCTGCCGCCCCGTGAAATGCGCGCCGGATACGCCGAAGTGGTGAAGTACGGCCTGCTTGGCGATGCCGCGTTTTTCCGTTGGCTCGAAGACAACGCCGCCCCGATGATGAAGCACGCGCCCGACGCATTGGCCCACGCTGTCCGCCGCTCGATTGAGATGAAAGCGGAAATCGTCGTCCGCGATGAGACCGAAACCGGCGACCGCATGCTGCTCAATCTCGGCCACACCTTCGGCCACGCGCTGGAAGCCTTCACCGGCTACGGCCCGCGCCTGCTGCACGGCGAAGGCGTCGCCATCGGCACCTGCTTGGCATTCCGGCTGTCGGAAGCCTTGGGCCATTGCCCGCCGCAAACCGCTGCCCGGGTGTCCGCCCACATCAAGGCGATTGGGTTGCCCACGAACGTCGCCGACATCCCCGGCGATCACCCGGACGCGAGCACGATGGTGCGGCTGATGGGTCAGGACAAAAAGGTGGTCGGCGGTAAACTGACCCTGATCCTAGCCCGCAGCATTGGCGAAGCCTTCGTCACCCGCGACGTGGGGGCCGAGCGGGTCGAGCAGTTCCTGGCGGGTGAATTGGCGGGGGGGTGACCTTGCCGCGTTGCGTCTCATCCCCCTATCCACGATCCCCATCTGCTCGCTCGACCACGTTCGCCGAACCCCCTGGTACTTGCCAAATCGGCCCAGGTACGGGATGGCATAGTGAAAATACGCGACTCGCCCACGAAACCTGAAGGACCCCCCACAATGTCGGCACCAGAACCAGGCCAGGGCAACGTTCAGTACATCGTTGAGGGCGGCCATCGCCTATCTGGCAGCATCGAGCCATCGGGCAACAAGAACGCGGCGCTGCCGATTATTGCGGCGGCCCTGCTCACGCCGCATCCGGTGGTTCTGACCAACGTGCCGCGCATCCGCGATACGGAAACGTTGGTGGCGCTGATCCGGTCGGTGGGGGCCAAGGCCGAGTGGCGCTCCAACAACGTGCTGGAAATTCATGCCGAAAAGGTATCCGCCGTCGATCTCGACCCGGTGCTGTGCGCCAACATCCGCGCCTCGATCCTGCTCGCTGGCCCATTGCTGGCGCGCTGCGGCAAGGTTGTATTGCCGCCTCCTGGTGGTGATGTGATTGGCCGCCGCCGCGTCGACACCCACTTTCTGGCCCTGCAGCAGCTCGGCGCGACCGTATCCGCCGATGTGAACTATCACTTCGCCGCCACCAAGCTGCGCGGTGCCGACGTATTCCTTGACGAGCCAAGCGTCACCGCCACCGAGAACGCACTGTGCGTCGCAGTGGCCGCTGAGGGCGTGACGGTGCTGCGCAACGCCGCGTCGGAGCCGCACGTGCAGGATCTCGCGCACTTCCTCGTCGCCTTGGGTTCGCGCATCGACGGCATCGGCACCAACACCATGACGGTGCATGGCGGTGCAACACTGAAGGGCTGCACTCATCGCATCGGACCGGACCACATCGAGGTCGGCTCGTTCATCGGCCTTGCCGCCGTCACCCGGTCCGAGCTGCGCATCCAGCGCGCGGGCGTGCAGCATTTGCGCTCAACCTTGATGGGCTTTGAGCGGCTCGGCATCGTCTGCCGCATTGAGGGCGATGACCTGATTGTCCCCGCCGACCAGACCCGCGATATCCGCAGCGATCTCGGCGGCCACATCCCGAAGCTGGAGGATCAGCCTTGGCCGGCGTTCCCGGCCGACATGATGTCGATTGCCATCGTCACGGCCACCCAGTGCAACGGCGTGGTGCTGATGTTCGAGAAGATGTTCGAGAGCCGGATGTTCTTCACCGACAAGCTGATCATGATGGGCGCGCGCATCGTGTTGTGCGATCCGCACCGTGCCATCGTCTCGGGTCCGGCCCGCCTGCGCGCGGCCCGCGTTGACAGCCCCGACATCCGCGCCGGGATGGCGATGTTGCTGGCGGCGCTATGCGCCAAGGGTACCAGCACGATCCAGAACGCCCAGCAAATCGAGCGCGGCTATGAGCGCATCGACGAACGTTTGAACGCCCTCGGTGCCAAAATCACCCGCAATCCGGCACGGTAGGATGATCCTCAAGACGATAATCTAAACGTCCAGCGCGTTATCAGAAAATTCGGCGGAATCCATCGACGCCGCTACTATTTTAAGGTCGGGCTGATGACACCGCAAACGATCCGGGGGCCGGAGTTACCAATCGGGTCGGTCTTATAATCGTCGGGCTTGTCGTAGATGACGAATGACGCGCCGTCATTGTCGAGCAGACTGTCCTCGGACTCCTTGTTTAGCGTGACAAAAGCGCTGACCAGATCCATCTCCACCTCACCGCTGGCTGGCACAAACAGGTTCGGCAGATCGCCCGCCATTGGCCCTTCATAGTTAAGGAATCCGTGCTTAGCGCCGAGCGGATTATAGATCGCCCCAGCGCTCTCAAAATCGCCCTCGCATTTGCCGATGTTGGTGATGTGGAAGCCATGCGCTCCCTGCGTCATCCCCTTGAGTTTGACGCGGATCAGCACACCGGCTGTCGTCTCGATGATGCGGATCTTGCCCAGATCCTTACCGTCGCGGGATTTCATGTCCGCGTGTGCCTTCTCACCAATCGCCCAAGCCGGGGATGGCCCAACGAAGAGGCACGCCCCAATGAGCGACAGCACAACTGATCGCCCCTCCGGGCTCCTCTTGGTCGAGAAAAGCATGCAATCGTCCCCCTGTTCCGCAGGTCCGAAGCTATAGTCACCTCGTTTCCGCAGGCCCCGCAGTGTGTCTACCCAGTCGTGCAACAGGGCGCTAGTGCGGTTGAGGTGGCCTGAGGAAAAAATTCCCTGCAGCATCACGCAATAAAGCGTCAAGCTAATTTACCGTCGCTTCAATTCAAAGACGCCCGCTTGCCGCCAAGTATGGGTTGGCTGGCCGCCGCGCCATCTTGGTCCATCATCCAGCCGAGGCGCTGCCACGCCTGCTCGTTGCCCAGGTCCATCCCATCCAACACGCCGCGAATCTCGCGCAGTTGATCCAACAGCTTCTGCTCGAGGTCATAGATGCCGTCATCGCGGGCGGCTGGCTTCTCCAGGGCAACAATCAACTCGCCCAACATATTGCGCAGCGTCAGCGCCGGCAGATAGTGGACGATGGTTTCCTGCACGCTGTTGAGCACTTGGATCTTCGCCGGATTGTCGGCGAGGCTGGTCCAGATGCGGTTGTACGCACCGCGCAGGCGGGCTTCGATATCGCCCTCCCGTGCATCCATCATCCGCTTGATTTCGCCGTGACGTTTGGCCAATCGGCTCAACCGCTCGCCCGCAGATTTCGCCAGCTCGCCAACGGACTGGCTGGTGAGATGCGCAAATTTCGACGCATCCAGGTCAATCGAGGCGAGCATTTCAGCGTAGTATTCAGACCGCAGCTCATCGAGCGTGGCGACGGCGCGCGGTGGCTGCCGGGTCTGGGCGGCGGGCTGCCCGACGGACTGCACAATCGGTTGCGCCAACAGTGGCGGGGTCTGATCCCGACTGGACTCGCGCGGCGGTGCCTCAAGCTGTGGCGCAGCCGTACCCGCGACGATGCGCGGGCGGTCGGCGTTGAGACTGCCGCCCGCCAGCGCACCACGTGCCGGAGCTGGCCCCGCCAACTGAGCCTGATAGCTGCCAGACTGCATATAGCGCGCCTGGATGTTCGAGAGCGTGCGGACGAGATCGCGGTGGACGAAATAGTGCCCGCCTTCCTTGCCAGCGCGCTGCACGACGCCATGGCTGGCACCGGCATTGAGGAACTTGCGCAGCACCCGCGCCACGTCGGCGTCTTGTGGCAAGCGGACCTCTGCCGAGAACCCGCGATCTTCGGTGATCGGATCCATATTACTCTGAACAATCGCCGCGTTTTCCGGCACATTTGGCAGCAGCGATACTGCCACGTCCTTCTCGATTTCAGCGAGACGGACTTTGCCTTTGTCGGCCTCAAACGCCTTCTTGGCGACCACCGACAGGAACTCGAACAGTTCGGCGCGGACCAGATAGCGGTCACGGTTGCCAGGGTCGCGTGACACCGCGCCAATCGTGGCGCCGGCGTTTAACACCGACATCACGCTCGGGTTGGCCGACCCGTCGCTGCCCATGGTCACTTCGGCAATATAACCGTCATACGGCGTGATCGGTCGCATAGCGTTGAGCGTCATGCGCGCGTTCTCGAACGTATCCGGCAGCAACGCGTTTTCGATGATGCCTTCGAGCTGGCTGGCACTGCGGGCTTTGGTGCTTGGCACGTCCTGCAGCGGCGAGCGCACAGCGTTGGCACCAAACAGACCGGACATGAAGATCAGGCTGTCCATGGCAATCGCAATGGCCAGCGCCAAGTAGGCGAGCCGGTTGCCGTCACCAAAGGCGTTGAGGGTGACGACGAACGGGTGGGCTTTGTCATCGCGCGACAGATCGATGAAGTTGATTTTCGTGCGCAGCGTGTCCGTGTCTTTCGACGGCAGACCGCTATCGGCCAGGCACTTGCGG
>JAYSVA010000492.1:0-13697 GCA_043718785.1 Hyphomicrobiaceae bacterium | reverse complement strand
GATTTCCTCAAGATCGACGTTGAGGGGGCCGAGGATCAGGTGCTGGCGGGCATGGACTGGACCCGCCACCGGCCGCGCGTGGTGGTGATCGAGGCGGTCAATCCAGGCTCGACCGACACCTCGGCAGCGTTTGAACCGCAGATGCTCAAGGCGGGCTACAAGTTCGCGTTCTTCGACAACCTCAATCGCTTCTATGTGGCGGATGAGGCAGCGGTCCTGGCCAAGCGCCTGCCTGACGTGCCGACGCCGTGGCACGACATCCCGCACCTCTACGATTGCGGGCTGGCTCCGGTGGCTGACAAGCACCCGGACCACGCGCTGGCGAAGGCGCTGATGGCCGGCTTCTTCGCCTCGCTTCCGGCCCTCGATCCGACCCTGCTGCGCTGCCTGATCGAGCGGGGCTTAGGGCCGGAGCAGAAGCCAGAAACGCGGGCCGCATTGCTGTTCGGTTCAGCCGAGTATCCAGGCCGTGAGGTGGTCCCCACAGCCGCCGACTTGCAGCTAGACTGGGCCGCCCTGATGGCCACCGACCGCTTCCGCGCCGCCCTCGGCCGCATCGCCTGCACCTACGACGGCGGCCACATCATGGATTGAGGTGGTTATGAAGCTCTACAAATCACGTCTGCACTTGTTAGCTGCTACTGCGGCACCCGTGATCGTCATCCTGCAGCGGAAACGGGCGAAGCTGGTGCACGTGATCAAATTCAACACCAAGACCCACGCGATTGAGCGAGGTTCCTGGTTTCGTGGAAAATTGTATCGCTTTCGCTGTGATGTATCGTTCGATGGCAAGTTCATGGTCTATCTGGCCATGGGCCAGCGGGGCGAGACGTGGAATGGCATCTGCCAGCCGCCTTGGCTCAAAACGCGTTTTGACGCAGCGAATACGGGCTCCTGGAACGGTGGTGGATTTTTCGCCGGGCAGCGGTTGCTCAAAACCAACAGCTGGGGTGAGCCCAGTTCAACTTCGGTTGAAGCGAGCCTGCCGTTCAAGCTCGCGCCGTTCGTCTCACGATATGGAGGCGAAGACCTCGGGGTAATTTACGAACGGTTTGAGCGCGACGGTTTTGTTCGTAGTGGCGATAACTGGGGTACCCGCGAGGAACGCCGTGTTGCCGGAAAATACACGGTCGATTGTCATGGGGATGATGGGTGGCGTTGGGGTTACTCGCGTCGGCACCCCGTGCTCCAGGTGCGCTACATCGGCTACCTCGAGCACGGCTATACCTTTGCGTTCTCTCTAGCCGAATACCCCGGCTTGATTGACGACGCCGCTTGGGCCACTTGGGATGTCAACGGCAACCTCTGGGTCGCGCGCCATGGGCAGGTCGAAAAGTTCGGCTCGCAGGACTTCAAGCATGGCAAGCCGTCGTTTATCCTAGATGTCGAGCCGTTTGAACCACCGCCGCGAACAGCAGGCTCGCCGGATCAGCTGCCGCCAGTTGTGGTTTAGCAATGGTGCTATAACCAAATGCTTTTGTTATAAAATTGTAATCTGGACCGTGACTGTGGCCGGACCTGCCTTGCCAATCCACAGCTGCCCATGCGACGAGCGGGTTTCTGATTTGGCCCGCTGATTTGCCGCCGGAGACCTCATGAGCCGATCTGCTGCACGCTCCGCGCCCGATAGCCGCCCCACTGCCGCCCCAAGTAACCAGCCTGCCATGAGCGACAAGCCGCGTATGAAAAAGCCCATCGATGCTGCCGAAGCCTACACCGCCGCCGATATTGAGGTGCTGGAGGGGCTTGAGCCGGTGCGGATGCGGCCAGGCATGTACATCGGTGGCACCGATGAACGGGCGATGCACCACCTGTTCGCCGAAGTCATCGACAACTCGATGGATGAAGCGGTGGCGGGCCACGCCACCTGGATTGAGGTGCGTTTAGACGCTGACGGCTATCTGTCGGTATCGGACAACGGTCGCGGTATTCCCATTGATCCGCATCCGAAGTTCAAGAACCAGTCGGCGCTTGAAGTGATCATGACGACGCTGCATTCCGGCGGCAAGTTCAAAGGCAAAGCCTACCAGACCTCCGGTGGTTTGCACGGCGTCGGCGTGTCGGTGGTCAACGCGCTGTCGGAGATTTGCGAAGTCGAGGTGGCGCGCGGCCAGCAGCTGTATCGCATGGTGTTTGCGCGCGGCCTCGCCCAGGGCAAACTGCAGAAGCTCGGCTCGACGATGAACCGGCGCGGCACCAAGGTGCGGTTCAAGCCGGACGAACAGATTTTCGGCGTCGGCTGCCACTTTAAACCAGCGACGCTGTTCAAGATGGCGCGGTCGAAGGCCTACCTGTTCGGCGGCGTTGAAATTCGCTGGTTCTGCGATCCGGAGATGATCCGCGATACCACAGCGCCGGAAGCCGTGTTCCACTTCCCCGGCGGCCTGAAAGAGTTCCTCGCCAGCGAAGTTGAGGGCCAGACTCTGGTCGCCAAAGAACCGTTCGCCGGGCGCATTGAGCGTGAAGGTGGGCATGGGTCCGTCGAGTGGGCTGTCGCCTGGACCGCCAGCGAAGACGGCTTCTCGCGCAGCTATTGCAACACCGTACCGACGCGCGATGGCGGCACCCACGAGAACGGCCTGAAGGCGGCGTTGTCGAAGGGCCTGAAGACCTACGGCGAGCTGGTCAACAACAAGAAGGCGGCGCAGATCACCTCGGAAGACGTGATGGGCACGGCCGCCGCGATGCTGTCGGTATTCATCCGCGAGCCGGAATTCCAGGGCCAAACCAAGGACCGGCTGTCGACGCAGGAAGCCGCGCGTATCGTCGAAACCACGGTGCGCGACTCGTTCGATCATTGGCTAACCGGCAACCCGCAGCAGGCCGGCAAGTTGCTCGACTGGGTCATCGAGCAGTCGGAGGACCGCCTCAAGCGCAAGCGTGAGAAGGAGATCGGCCGCCAGTCCGCCACCCGCCGTTTGCGGTTGCCGGGCAAGCTGGTGGACTGCTCGATCCAGTCGGCCGATGGCACAGAGATCTTCATCGTCGAAGGCGACAGCGCCGGCGGCTCCGCTAAGCAGGCACGCAACCCGAAGACCCAGGCCGTGTTGCCGTTGCGTGGCAAAATCCTCAACGTCGCCAACGCCACATCGGCCAAGCTCAGCCAGAACCAGATGCTGTCCGACCTGATCCAGTCGCTCGGCTGCGGCATTGGCTCGCGTTATGCCGAGGCTGATCTGCGCTACGAGCGCGTCATCGTCATGACCGATGCCGACGTCGACGGGGCCCACATCGCCTCGCTGCTGATCACGTTCTTCTACCAGGAGATGCCGGAGCTGATCGAGAATGGCCACCTGTTCCTGGCCGTGCCGCCGCTGTTCCGTGTGCAACAGGGGGCGAAATCGTTCTATGCCCGCACCGAGCAGCATCGGGACGAGATCATCGCCCGCGAGTTCAAGCCGAACCAGAAAGTCGAAACCAACCGCTTTAAAGGTCTCGGCGAAATGAACCCGTCGCAGCTCAAAGAAACGACGATGGAGCCGACCAAACGGCTGCTGCTGATGGTCGAGATCGGCGATGGCGATAAGTCCGAACTGGCCGACGCCATCAACGGGCTGATGGGGTCGAAGCCAGAGGCAAGGTTCCGCTTCATCCAAGACCGCGCCGCGTTCGCGAAGGATTTGGATATTTGAGGCTCAAGGCACCTTCGGCGCGGGTATGATGATCGGGCCGGGGCGGGTGAACAGGCCGACGGCGATGGAGCGGGCGAGGGACTCGGCGACGCACGTGTAGTCTGAATCCGTGGCTTCGATCTCCGACAGGACGATGCCCTGCTTTGAGCGGATTTTTTCTAGCGTTTCCTCGGCTTCGTAAAGCCCGACACGCAGCACGTTCTGCTCTGTGGCGATGTTCAGAATGGTCTGCCGGATCGCCTGATAATGCTCATCCTTGGTCATGCTGTGGGTGTAGCGCATGCCGACCAAGATCACGTCGATGTTATGATTTTTCAGCCAGCCGATGGTCTGTGAGACGGCTGATTTGAAGTCGCCGACGGGGATCTGCGCCAAAGCGTCGGCCGTGCCTAGCTGCCACAGCACCACATCGGCTTTGGCAAGCACGGCTTCGGTGCTGATCCGTTCGGCGGCATTGACCGCCAATTCGCCTGAAACGCCGCGATGCAGAATCTCAACATCAAGGCCTTTGAAGGTGGCTTCGAGAAAGCGCTCCAGCGCGGCAAAACGATCACCCGTTACCGGCCCGCGTAGCGAGGCGGAGGTCGAGCCAATTGCCATGATGTTGATCTTTTTGCGGCTCTTCAACGCGGTGGCGATGTTCGGCAGAGGCGATGCCGTGATCACTTGGGTGCCTGGTGTTTCGCAGGCAGCTGGGAGCGGTGGAAGCGGCGGGATGGCCGGTGCCGTCTGTGGCAGTACAGGCACTGCTGGTGAAGGTATCGTCGAATCGACCGGTGGTGGATTGGTCTGGGCGTGCCCAGGCAACGCAACAAGCAGCGTTAGGGCAGCAATGCCCCCCATTATTGTCCGGGCCGCGACAGCACGTGCGCCCGCACGCATGTGCGCGCGATCAGCGCTCATGCTTGTTGCCGAACGCGCCATTCTGTCAGCCATGCCGTTGCTCCCAAAATTAGAATGCCACTTGCAACCAGGATCGTGTCAACAACGAACCCACCACGAAAGTAAAACCGCAGGATCTGATCGGCCAGACTGACGACCGAGCCCACACAGAACACCTGCATCGAGTTACGCCCCAGCAGTGAGAAAAACTCGACGAGGCGCGGTAACGTTCTGAGGATTAAGGGGAAAACCGCAGAAAACACCGCCAATAATGCCAGGAACTGGATCAAACGCAAGGGTGTGACAAATGTTTTGCCAGCGACGAACAGCAGTTTCGGTTCCGGCACCCGGGTTGGATCGGGCCAAGCGCGGAACCAGACCATCACGGCGCAACCGATGACAATCGGCAGCGCGACCATTCGGATCAACTTGATATTGCTGCGCACCCAGGCACCCGTTCCGCGCTCGCGTGCCATGACAAAGCCGAGCACAAACACCAACTGCCAGCACAGCGGATTGAATATCCAGTGGCCTTGGGTCGGCCAAGTTCGGATTGAGATGTTGAATACGAGCGCGGTAAAATAAATGCACAGCGACACCGGCAGCAGCATGTTGGGCGCGTAACGGTGGATCAGGGCGATGCCGGGTGCGAGCGTGAGCAGCACCACGTACAGCGGCAGAATATCGAAGTAACCGAGCTGATGGCTGAGCAACACGAGGCCAATGTGGGTGTTGACCGGGTCCGTAAACACGGCCTCGGCGTTATGCCATTCCAGTAGCAGCGGATTGTCGAGAATGCGCGACGCCGCTGCCAGCATGGCGATGGCGATCATCACGATCATCAGATGCGCGGCATAGATATTGACCACACGACCGCCGAGCCGGAAAATCAGCACGCTGATTGGCGTTGGATCTTCCGGGCGACCAATCATGTGCCGCAGTGACCAACCGGCAAGGAACACGAACAGTTCCGCCGAGTCAGAGAGCGAAAAGTTGCGATGGGTGAATTGCTCGTAGAACACCCCGGGTATGTGGTTGATGAAAATTGATATCAGCGCGAAACCGCGCCAGAAATCGATGGCATTGACAGCCCGCGTCATTCGCCATTCCTCTTGCGCGTTCCATTTTGGGCAACGTAGTGCCGAAGCGTTAACCATAACTGCAAAATCGATATCTGAATTGACTGCATAACTCCACTATTTCGCATCTGTCAAAAAACTGTCACTTGCCAGCGCCGCACAATTTGTTCAGTTTGATCACGGGGCCCTGGCGGGCCGGGGGATCTGAAGTAGTGCGGATACGCGGGACAGCACGTCTGACATTTCACAACTGTTTGGCTGCCTTAGTCGGGGCCATGCTGTTGTGCGTGTCGTTCAACCTGTCGGCGGCAGCCGGTGAGCTGCAGCAAAGATCTGTCACGTCAGCCGCACTCAGTCGCGACATGCCCTACACGGTCTACGTGCCTGACGGTTACCAATCCTCGGACCTGCATTATCCCGTTCTGTACCTGCTTCACGGTGCCGGTGGCGATGAACGCGCCTGGGTCGAGCATGGCGGAATCCGCGAGCGCGCCGACCGCCTGATCGCGAGCGGCGCGATACCGCCGACCATTATCGTGATGCCAGGTTGCCGGTCGTGCTGGTGGATCGACGGGGCCAGGGACCAAGCTGAAACGGCATTCTGGAACGATCTCGTTCCGAGCGTCGCAGCAAACTACCGCACCATCGAATCCAAAGCTGGCCGCTTGGTTGCGGGCCTATCTGCGGGTGGTTACGGGTCTGTGCGTTTCGCCATGAAATATCCCGACCGCATCGCTGCGGTCGCGGCCTTAAGCCCGGCCGTCTATTCCGTGACGCCACCATCGAATTCGTCGGCACGGAACCAGGCGCTGTCACCTTTCCTCGGTCGTGACGGGCAGTTTGATCAAGCCAGCTGGGCGGCGTTGAACTATCCGAGTTTGGCTGATCGCTATTTTGGCCAGCGTCTCCGGGTGCCGTTTTATCTGATGTCCGGCGACCGCGACGGGTTCGGCATCGCTTTTGAGACGGCACTGTTGTTCAAAGTGCTGTTCGATAAGCAGCCTGAGATGACCAAGCTGCGGATCATCGATGGTGATCATAGCTGGCCGGTGTGGGCCAGTGCCCTTGACGAGGCGATGACCTACATTTACCGGCACGCCGCGCCTCCCGAACGCCGTCTTAAGGACGTGGCAAGACTGGAACGGCCTAAGTTACCTTAGTGTGGCGGCCCGCAGGGTTGGCACGCGGCGTGTAGGCGATTTCTTGGATTAGCTTGCGCCGGATGGCATCGTCGAAATCGTTGAAGGTGGCGGCAGCAATCACGAACGCGCCCGGCCCACCGATGACGTTATTGCGGTAATAGTTGTCGAGGTCCGGCTCGACCTCCAAGATCGGCAAGCCATTGATATTGATGCCGGTCTCGATGGCATCGTCACGCGCGATAGAGGCTGAGCGGCCACGATTGTTGGCGCCGTCGCCAGAGATATCGATGACGCGTCGGCCGCCCTTGAACGGGCTGGTGCCAAGCACGGTGACGCCGAAATCGATGGCACCGCTGACCGATGTGCCGCCGCTGAACAGCACGCGTGGTGCGGCGGCGATGGCCCCAGCCAGCCGGTCAATCGAGGTCTCGTTGGTGATGCGTGACCACAGCACGACTGGGGCCTGCATGCCCGGGCCGGTCCACTGGAACATGGTCACGCCGATGGCCGCGTGCGGTCCCGAGCGGACGGCGGCGAGCACCATGCGGTTCGAAAAAGCCTCAACATAGCCGCGCTTTTGCAGGTCAAATCGGACTTGATTGACGCTGCCCGAAGCATCGACCGCCAGCACCAGATTGAGATCGACTTCGGTGCTAGGTGCGGTTTTGCCGGGTGAACCCTGGGCTTGGGAACTCTGGGCCGTCGCCGTTTTCGGCAAGCTACCTGCCACCGATCCGGCAATTAATCCGAGTGCTTTGCGTCGTGTCGTTTCGTGCCGCCAGCTCATGCTGCTGCTCCCGTAACTGAACACCTCCCGGCAAGCCTACGCCGGGTCATGCAGTTGCTACCAGTAAAACTTCGCTGCTGCTGGGCAGCGTTGCGGTTACTGTCTGGATCACGGCAGTGGTGGCGACGCGGGGCAAATCATGAAAAACCGGACGTTTCGAGTGCGCCTGCGCTTCGCCGTGGCGGGCATCGTCACGGTTTGGCAGCGTGAGCGTAGCTTTCGCACCCAGGCTGCTGCCGCGATCGCCGCAGTGGCCGTGACTGTGCTGCTGCGGCCAGGTTTGCTCTGGGCCGCCGCAATCGCGCTGTCGATTGCGCTGGTGTTGGCGCTTGAGCTGCTGAACTCCGCCCTCGAGGCGATGATCGACCACCTGCACCCGGACATTGCCCCGGCGATCAAGATCGCCAAGGACGCCGCCGCAGGTGCCGTGCTGATCGCCAGCATTGGCGCAGGCTTGGTCGGCCTGCTGATGCTGGCGTCTGTGTTGTGGCGCTAATCAGACGAAACTTGTCAGCGACGGCGCGCGCAGGCCCAGTTTCAGTTTGGCCTGCTCGCGCAGGATATCGATCGGCTGCTTCTCAAAGTGCCAGTAGGTCCAGCCGTTGCAGGCGGTTTTGCCCTGCACTTCGGCACCGAGCCGATGGATCGAGCCTTGCCGCGCGCCGTGCTGCAGCGTGCCGTCGGCCTTCACTTCGGCACGGATCCGGCCGCGTTCATCGCTGAGGACGCTGCCAGGCTTCAAAATACCGAGTTCGATGATGGTGCCGAACGGCACACGCGGTTCAGCCCGCTTTGAACGCAGCGTTTCAAGCGCCAGCGGCGGCAGGGTTGTCACCCCATCGATACGCTCCTGTGCTGCGGCGACGTAATCCGGGTCACGCTCGATGCCGATCCAATGGCGGCCGAGACGCTTGGCGACGGCGCCGGTTGTGCCGGTGCCAAAGAACGGGTCGAGCACGACATCGCCGACGTTGGTCGTCGCCAGCAACAGCCGGTGCAACAGCGCTTCCGGCTTTTGCGTCGGGTGGGCCTTGCGGCCGCCGTCGTCCTTCAGGCGTTCCGGGCCGGAGCAGATCGGGAACAGCCAATCGGAGCGCATCTGCAGGTCGTCGTTGAGTGCCTTCAGGCTCTCGTAGTTGAAGGTATAGCGCGATTTCTGGTCGCGGCCGGCCCAGATTAGGGTTTCATGGGCATTGGTGAAGCGACGTCCACGAAAATTCGGCATTGGATTGGTCTTGCGCCAGATCACGTCGTTGAGGATCCAGAAGTTGAGGTCCTGCAACGTCGCGCCGAGGCGGAAAATGTTGTGATACGAGCCAATCAGCCAGAGCGCGCCGTCCGGCTTCAGCACGCGGCGGCACTCGGTCAGCCACTGTTTGGTGAATGTGTCATAGGACGCGAAGTCGGCGAACTTGTCCCAGTGATCGTCAACGCCATCGACGATGGTGTTGTTGGGGCGCAGCAGGTCGCCGGCGAGCTGCAGATTGTAGGGCGGATCAGCGAACACAAGGTCGACGGAATGGTCCGGCAGCCGCTTCAGCTGGGCGACACAATCGCCCTGCAGGATGACATCTTGAGCGCGGCTTTGTTGTTTGGTGGCAAGGTTCTCACCACGGCTTTTGCGGGGCACTGGAACGCTGGCGGCAGGCTTACGACGCAAACTCATTGGATACCCCGAAACTCTGAAACCGACGCAGTAGCCCGCTGGCACCGATCCCAGGGCTTGAAAGGCTAGAAAGCCCTGGGGTCGTGTGTCTCTGGTTACGCTTCTCTGTGATGAGTTAACAAACCGTTAACTTCCAAAGATGTTCCCATATAACCGTGGCAGAAAAATGAACGAAGCTAGAACGTTCTATCTTTGATTTTGCTCCGTCTCTCGTTCGAGGGCCAATCGGATCGGCTTGAAGGTTTTGCGATGTTCCATCATCACACCCAGTTGAGCGATGCCACGTTGATGCTCCGGCGTGCCATAGCCTTTGTGGCGCTCGAAGCCGTAGCCGGGGTATTGCCGCCCGAGTTCAATCATCATGCGGTCGCGCGTGACTTTGGCGATGATCGAGGCGGCTGCAATCGACAGACAGGTCGCGTCGCCCTTGATGATAGCGCGTGAGGGGATGTCAGCACCGGGCACGCGGTTGCCGTCGATCAGCGCTAGCGCCGGTCGAACGGCCAAGTTGGCCAGCGCGACGCGCATCGCGGCCATCGTCGCATTGAGGATGTTGATGTCGTCGATTTCGGCGGCGCTGCAGATGCCGACGCCGACCATCGCAGTTTTGTAAATCTCGGCAAACACCCGCTCGCGCTGGGCCTCGTTGAGCGCTTTGGAATCGGCGATGCCGTCTGGGATGGCGTCCGGATCAAGGATGACGGCCGCCGCGACCACCGGCCCGGCCCAGGGACCACGACCGGCCTCGTCGACACCCGCCACCGGCGCTTGCCCGGCCTTAGCAGCGGTCCGCTCGACTTTGTACGTTGCCAGAGTTTTGCGGGGTTTCAGCATCTGAAAAGCCTTGGATGGTGACGGGTCAAAACAGCTGCATCTGCTGGCCGCTGGCGACGGGCGGGCGGAACAGATCGGTGCGTAGGGTGACGCGCGTGGCATTGAGCCCGAGACGGCGTGACATGACGCGGAAGCGGTCACCGATCAATGCCGCATACGGGCCTTGGCCACGCTGGCGCAGACCAAACGTGGCGACGTAATCCTGACCGCCATACATCGACCGCAGCAGCTTGATGACCTTGGCCGCACGGTCTGGATATTCGACGAGTAGCCACTCGCGAAAAATCTGCTTGAGCTCCAGCGGTAGCCACAACACCACATATCCGGCCTGTCGCGCGCCGGCCTCGTGGGCCGCCTCGAGGATCGCTTCGATCTCGTGATCGTTCAGGCCGGGGATGATCGGGGCCACCATCACCTGGGTCGGAATGCCAGCGGCCGTCAGTGCCTTGATAGCCTCCAGCCGGCGAGCCGGGGTGGCCGCGCGTGGCTCCAGGCGGCGGGCGAGATCGCGGTCCAGCGTTGTCACCGATAGCGCGACTTTCACCAACCCGCGCGCCGCCATCCGGCTGAGAATATCGATGTCACGCGTGACGTTGGCGGATTTGGTGACGATGCCGACCGGGTGGTTGGTGCGGTCCAGCACCTCCAGCACTTGCCGCGATATCTGGTAGATCCGTTCAATCGGCTGGTACGGATCGGTGACGGCACCGAGCGCGATGGTTTTGGGCACATAGCCGCGCCGACCCAGCTCTTTCTCCAGCAATGCCGCAGCATTGCCTTTGACATAAAGCTCGGTTTCGAAATCCAACCCGGCGGAGTGACCGAGATAGCAATGCGTCGGGCGGGCATAGCAGTAGACGCAGCCGTGCTCGCAGCCGCGATAGGGGTTGATTGATTGGTCGAATGAGATATCGGGGCTGTCGTTGCTGGCGATAATGCTCTTCGCCGTCTCCATCCGGACGTTGGTGCGAAACGGCTCGAGGCCAGCAATACTGTCCCAGCCGTCGTCGAACGATTGCGTAGTTGCCGCCTCGTACCTGCCAGTGTGGTTAGACACCGCACCCCGGCCACGCCGCCGCTCAGCAACGATGCCCTGATCGGGCTGTGGCTCCAAGTTTGTGATTGTTGTACGCATCAATGGACCCGACTGCAGGAGAACATGAGATGCAAGAACATTAACGAAACAAACGAACAATGCAAGAACTTTATTTTACGGCCAGCCTCTTTTCCAACTGCAGCGCATGTGCCAGTTTGCGCCGGGCGATGATCGCCTCGAGGACGCCCTGTGATTTCCGTCATCATACCCACATTGAACGCCGAAACGGGCCTAGCCGCGACGCTAACAGCGCTGGTGCCGGCGGTGGTCGAAGGACTGGTCCGCGACGTGATTATTGTCGATGGTGGTTCGTCGGATCGGACGCTTAGCATCGCAGAAGCCTCGGGTGCTGACATCATCAAATCTGCGGCCGGGCGTGGTCGACAGCTGATCGCGGGGGCCGAGGTGGCGCGCGGGCCGTGGCTGTTGTTTCTGCACGCTGATACCGTGTTGGAGGCGGGCTGGGAGCGCGAAGCGGCAGCCTTTATCGAGCGTGTCGAGGTCGGGCAAAGGCGGGTGGCGGCGGCGGCTTTCCGGTTTGCTCTTGATGATCTGGGGTTTCTGCCGCGGCTGGTGGAATGGGGCGTGGCGCTGCGGTGCAGTCTGTTCCGATTGCCGTATGGCGATCAGGGCCTGCTGATGCCGCAGCGGCTGTATAGCAGCCTCGGTGGGTTCCAGCCGATGCCACTGCTTGAGGACGTCGATATCGTCAGGCGTCTGGGCCGGTCCCGCACGATCATTCTGCGGACCCGGGCCGTCACCAGTGCGATCCGCTACAAGCGCGATGGTTATGTCCGCCGGATCGGGCGCAATCTGTGGTGTTTGGCGCTATATAGGCTGCGCGTGCCCGCTCATGTCATTCAGCGGATTTATAACTCGCCGGTCACATTCAAGTGAACCGATCGATTTTACTGAGTTTGCGCTGGATGGCCCGAAGCTAGCAGCTAGACTGAAGTAGAACTGATCAACATAGCAATGACTACCAACTGGGGAACGTAACGCCATGACCGATTTTAGCCGTCGCCGTATGATTTTTTCCGCCGCGAGTGCAACCGCCGCATTCGGGCTTGCAGGCAACTTGGAGTTCATTGGTGACGCCAATGCGCAAAAAGCGGGCTCAGGTTCCGGCTCAGGTTCGGACGCCGCTGTAAAGCCAATCATGGGGTTCAAGCGCTTCAAAGTTGGCGATATCGAAATCACGACGATTTTTGATGGCGTTTGGGAAAAAGCCCACGACGCCGGGTTCATCAAGAACGCATCGATTGATGATACCAAAAAGGCGCTGGTTGCCGGCAAGTTGACCGATGCGCATGTGCCGATCCCGTTCACCGTCACCGTTGCCAAGATCAAAGGCAAGTATGTGATGTTCGATGCCGGTACCGGTGGGCAGGTGCAGCCGACCGCTGGCCTGATGATGTCGCAGAACATGAAGGCGGCTGGCATCGATCCGGCGAAAATTTCGACCATCGTGGTGACGCATTTCCATCCCGACCACATCTTCGGTCTGATGGCGAAAGATACCAACGCCCAAGTGTTCCCGAACGCCGAAATCGTCGTGCCGTCGGCTGAGTACAAGTGGTGGACCGACGCGAGCGTGTTCACCAAGCTGCCGGAAGCCCGCCATGGTCTGGCTAAGCGCGTGCAGGCAACGTTCCCAACCTGGAAAAACGTGCGCCAGATCGAAGGCGACAAAGAAGTTGTGCCGGGCGTCAGCGCCTTGGCCAGCTACGGCCATACGCCCGGCCACACCAGCTATGTCGTGAATTCGGGCAAATCGCAGCTGTTGGTGCTGTCGGACGTGGTCAACATCCCCGCCTTGTTCGTCAAGAACCCTGGCTGGCACGCAGCGTTTGATGCCGATGCCGCACAGGCTGAGGCGACACGCCGCAAGCTGATGGATCGCGCTATCGCCGACAAGATGATGGTGACCGGCTACCACTTCGGCATGCCGGGTGCAGGCCGGATCGCCAAGGATGGAACTGGGTACGTGTTCAAGCCAGTCGCTTAAGCTGATACCACCTCGCGGCGCGAGTGTTCAGGAGATATCGTGCCGCCGGGTGCATCTTTTCGACCAACATTGGTGATCATGGCGAAGCTGGCGCGGATGGGGCAGGTGAAAACCCGCCTCGCCCGTCAGGTGGGTCCGGTGTGGGCAACTGGCTTCTACCGGTCAAACTTGGCAGCCGTGGTCGGTCGGCTCGCGCCGGATCGGCGCTGGCAAACCGTGCTGGCCGTATCGCCGGATACCAGCATCGCTGGTCTGGGTTGGCCCGCTTCTGCCCAGCTGGTGCGTCGTTCGCCGCAAGGGCGCGGTGACCTCGGCCAGCGCATGCAGGGCCAGCTCGAGCGGCGGTTCGAAACGGGAATGCGCGGCCCCGTCGTCATCATCGGCACGGATATTCCGTCAATCCGACCGGCGCACATCGCGGCGGCATTTCGGGCGCTTGGCAACAAGCCTTGCGTTTTTGGTCCCGCACCCGACGGTGGATTTTGGTTGGTCGGCCAGCGCCGGGTGCCCAAGGTGCAGCAGTTGTTCGATAACGTACGCTGGTCAACCGCTGACACGCTGACGGATTGCC
>JAYSVA010000491.1:0-5655 GCA_043718785.1 Hyphomicrobiaceae bacterium | reverse complement strand
CGGGCGTGCGGCGGATGTAGTCGAGCGCGCCAGCCAGCTGCTCCGCGCCCAGTATGGCGTCGGCCCCTGGTCCCACCGTTTCCCGGCGGAAACAAAAGCGGCAGTAGACCGGGCATAGGCCCGTGATTTTCAGAAGCGCCCGGTCCGGGTAGCGATGGACGATGCCGGGAACGGCTTCATGCACGGTGTCGCCAATCGGATCGGCGGACTCGTCCGGCGCGACATACAACTCGGCAGCGCTGGGCACGAACTGCCGCCCGATGGGGTCGTTGGCGTTGTCGGCGTCGATTAGCTCGGCCATCGCCGGTGTAATCGACACGGCATAGCGCTGGGCGACACGATCCAGCGCCGCCACCTGATCAGGCGCGATTAGGCCAGCATCAGCCAATGCCGCCACTGACGTCAGGGGCGGTTGCTTGGGCGCGGGGCGAGGTGACGATCCATCCATGCCCCTCATGTGCCCTGAACGGGCAGCGGCGTCCAGATCACGCTATCGACGCGGGGGGCGCCAGTCGCCAGCATTACCAGCCGATCAAAGCCCAGCGCGCAACCGGATGCGGGGGGCATGTGCGCGAGGGCGGCCAGGAAATCCTCGTCAATCGGATAGGTTTCGCCGTAGCGCTCGGCTTTCAACGCCATCTCGGCTTCGAAGCGGCGGCGCTGCTCAGTGGCGTCTGCCAGTTCCCCGAAGCCGTTAGCAAGTTCGACGCCCGCCACATACAACTCGAACCGCTCGGCGACGCGTGGATCATGCGGGCAGGGGCGAGCAAGGGCGGCTTCGTGCGTCGGGTATTCGATTAGCATATCCGGCTGGAACTTGCCGAGGCCGGGTTCAATGCGTTCCGTAAGCACGCGGGCAAAGATGTCGGACCATGAATCATCCCCGCCGACTTGGACGCCGACATGACGAGCCGCCGCTGCAAAAGCGGCTTTGTCGTCGCCAATCACCCGCAAGTCGATCTGGACGAACTGCAGGAACGCCTGTTGTAGGGAAATCTGATCATATTGATCGGTGACGTCGCACGCCGCCCCGCGATAGCCCCAGGTGGTCCGGCCCGTCTCGTTGGCCGCCAGCTTCAGGATTGCCGCGCAATCATCCCAAAGCTGCTGATACGGTGCGCCGACCCGGTACCACTCCAGCATCGTGAACTCGGGCGCGTGATTGCGGCCGCGCTCACGGTTGCGGAACACCGGCGCGAACGTGAAGATCTTGGTCTCGCCCGCCGCCAACAGTTTCTTGCAGGCAAACTCCGGCGAGGTGTGGAGATACAACGCGTGCCGCTCCAAATCCGTGCCGATCAATTCGGTGCGGAACGCGTGCAAATGCGCCTCGTTCCCCGGCGACACTTGCAGGCACCCGGTCTCCACCTCGATGAACCCCTGATCCTCGAACCAGCGCCGGATCGCAGTTTTGATGCGCCCGCGCGCCAGCAGCCACGGCCGCCGGTCCGCATGCACATCAGGCGTCCACCAAGGAGAGGCAGGAGAGTTCATCAGATGTCCAGCTGATCCAATTGGACCGTGAACCAAGGCAGCATCAACGCTGACAACATTATGTTAGGCTGAACAGAAACGACTGAGCTGAAACCGGTGGCTGATGGCCCGCGATGGACCATCGTCTCCAATGTCCAGGCGTTGATCACCCAGTACTCCCGGACGCCATAGGCGGCATAAACCGGAGCTTTGGTCCGCAGGTCGAATTCCAGGCTAGTGTCCGCGACTTCGATCACCAATTCGGTGGTCGGTCCGCGCACATCGGGGGTTTTGATGTGCTTCGGATGCACCAACACATCCGGGTTCACAAACCGGTTATCTGACAGATTGAGTTGTGGTTCGGACACCACGAATGTCACTGAGGGTGCCAAACGTGTCAACAAATACGCCAATTCACCGCGCACAATCTCGTGGCGTCGCCCTTTCGGTGACATCGCCACCAACCTCCCCCCAAAGAGTTCGACCCGGTCATATTCGGAAAACGCACCTTCTCTGACAAGACCCTCGATATCATCGAGGTTCAAGTCGTCCCGGTCCTGCCAGTGTGGGCGGGACGGCAGCAGATCAGAGCAGGTTGAGGCTGAGCGAGCGTTCATTTCACAACCCTACCATATCCAGCCTTTGGCGGCCATTTGTTTGTGCGCGCCAGCGTGAGTGAGCGTAAGCGATGCTAACCTTTGCCTCTTGGCCAATTGTCACAAACAGCGTAGAACGCGGCCAAACCTGAAAAATCTGCTCAGTTGGAGTTTGCCCGTGACCAAAGTTATCGCCTCGTCCATCCGTAAAGGCAACGTTCTCGACCTCAACGGCAAGCTTGCTGTGGTGATGACGGCGGAAAACATCCATCCCGGCAAGGGCACGCCGGTCACGCACTTGGAGCTCCGCCGCCTCGCTGATGGCGTCAAGGTCACCGAGCGTTACCGCACGACGGACACCGTTGAGCGCGCGTACCTGGAAGAGCAGAACTACAACTACCTGTACGAAGATGAGCAGGGCTTCGTGTTCATGCATCCGGAGAATTTCGAGCAGCTCACCGTCTCGAAAGACGTGCTGGGTGACAGCGCCGTCTACCTCGCCGAGAACATGAGCTGCGCGATCCAGACCCATGATGGCGTCGCCGTCACCATCGAACTGCCAGCGCGTGTTACGCTTGAAATCGTCACCGCCGACCCCGTGGTCAAGGGCCAGACGGCATCGTCGTCGTACAAGCCAGCGATCCTGTCGAACGGCGCCCGCATCATGGTGCCGCCACACATCGGCACCGGCACCCGCGTCGTCGTGATGACGGTGGACGGCTCATATGTGGAACGCGCGAAGGATTGAGTGGCACCATTGCTGCTGAGTTTCAGGCGGGGAGGGCAAGTAGCTCTCTCCCCTTTTTCCGTTGCGCTCAGGGCCAATCCGTAGGGCGGGATAGCCCGTTTGCGTATCCCGCCGCGACCGGGCGAGGAACGGCGGGATACGCAATTGGGCTATCCCGCCCTACGAACCAACTTCAGGCACTCGCCATCTCACTCGCGGCTTGTTCGTGGGCTTCGGTGGCTTTGAGCCAGACGTCTTCGGCTTCGGCTAGGAACTTGGCGATCAGACCGCGCTCGATTGAAAGTTTCTTCGCCTTGGCGGGATCGCGTGCATACAACCCAGGATCGGCAAGCTGGGCATCGATCTTTTTGATGTCCTTGCTGTACTGCTCCATCTGCTTCTCGGCGGCTTGGATGGCTTTGCGTAAGGGCGCAAGTTCGGAGCGGCGGTTGGCGGCGGTGCGGCGCTGTTCGGTGCGGTCAACCTTCTCCACTGCGGCGGCTGAGCTGCGCCCGGCTTTCGCCTTGCCGCGCTCGGCCAGCAGCATGTCGCGATAGCTGTCCATGTCGCCGTCGTAGTTGGTGACGGTGCCGTTTTTGACGATCCACAGCCGGTCGGCGGAGGCTTCCACCAGATGCCGGTCGTGGCTGATCAGGATGACTGCGCCCTCGAACTCGTTGAGCGCCATGATCAGGGCCTCACGACTGTCGACGTCCAAATGGTTGGTCGGCTCGTCGAGGATCAGCAGATGCGGCCCGTGATAGGCCGTCAGCATGAACAGCAGGCGCGCTTTTTCGCCGCCCGACAAGTTGTCGGATTTGGTCGACATCTTCTCGTGGCCGAACCCGTACTGGGCCAGCTTGGAGCGCTTCTGCGCTTCTGTCGCCTCGGGCATCAGGTCGTTGATGTAGTCGTACGGCGTCTTGTCGGCACGCACCTCGTCGAGCTGGTGCTGGGCGAAATAGCCGACATCGATCTTCTTGCCGCCGAACATGTTGCCCGCCAGCGGTTCCAGCTTACCGGCAATCAGTTTGGCGAACGTTGATTTGCCGTTACCGTTCTGGCCGAGCAGCGCGATGCGGTCATCGTGGTCGATGCGCAGGTTGAGGTTCTTCAGGATCGGCACATCAGCGGAATAGCCGACGACGCAGTCCTCGATCCGCAACAACGGGCTGGCCAGCGGTTTCGCAGCCTTAGGGAACTTGAACGGCGTCACATGATCGGCGGTCTGCTCGGCAATCGGCTTCATGCGGGCCAGCGCTTTGACGCGGCTTTGCGCCTGCTTGGCCTTGCTCGCCTTTGCCTTGAAGCGCTCGATGAAGCTCTCGATGTGCTTGCGCTCGTCGTCCTGCTTCTTCTTCAGCTTGCCTTCGAGGCGCTGCTTTTCCCGCCGCGTTTCCTCGAAATCGTCGTAGCCGCCAGTGTACAGGTTCAGCTTGCCCTTATCGAGGTGCAGGATGAAGCCGACCGAACGGTTCAGCAAATCGCGGTCGTGGCTGACGATCAACACGGTATGCGGATAGCTCTTGAGGTAGGCCTCAAGCCACATCGTGCCTTCGAGGTCGAGATAGTTGGTCGGCTCGTCGAGTAGCAGCAACTCGGGCTCCAGGAACAGCACTGCACCCAGCGCGAGACGCATCCGCCAGCCGCCTGAGAATTCCTTGCAGGTGCGCTTCTGCGCCTCTTCGTCGAAACCGAGGCCCGACAGGATCTGCCCGACGCGCGCTGGGGCCGCGTGTGCGCCCATATCGGCAAGCCGCATATGGATATCGCCGATGCGCTCCGGGTCGGTGGCAGTTTCCGCCTCTTCCAGCAGGCTCGCGCGCTCAAGATCGTTCGACAGCACCCAATCCACGAGCGTGACGTCACCGCCTGGCGCTTCCTGGCTGACATAGCCGAGCCGCGTCGTCTTCGGCCACGACACGGAGCCGCCATCCGGCGCGATTTCGCCGTTGATCAGCCGCAGCAGCGTCGTCTTGCCCGCGCCATTGCGCCCAACCAGCCCGACCTTATGGCCCTCCGGAATTCCCGCCGTCGCGCCATCGAAGATCGGCCGACCTTCAATCCGGTATGTCAAATCATTGATGTGTAGCATGCGCGGGTGATAGCGGACGCGAGCGTGCGGGTCCAGTCGAGATGAGCGATATCAGTGTGTTCCTGGCGACGCAGGGGCGGCCAAAGTTGCATGAATTCGAAAACGATGGCACTGTTTGTCCAACACCGACTGGGAAATCGTCATGCGGGATGATCGGTTCGAATGGGATGACGGCAAGGCGGCAATTAACTGGAAAAAACACCGCGTCTCGTTTGATTTGGCCCGCGAAGTGTTTGACGATGCTAACGCCCTCGAAGAACCCGACGATGACCCAGACGAAGAGCGATGGCAGCGAACTGGATTGACCACCAGCGGCGTGTTGCTGGTGGTTTATACCGAGCGCGGAACTCGAAACCGAATTATCTCAGCCCGCAGGGCAACAGCACATGAGCAAGACCGTTACAACAGGCAAGCGCGTCCTCAAGGGCGATGAGTGGCACGACGATAATGGGCCGATCCCTGCCGGAGATTGGGAACCTCCCATGACGGACGACGAGATTACAACCGCGGCCTTGTCCGACCCGGATTGCCCGCCGATGCCACCAGACAAGCTGGCGAAGATGCGGCGGGTATCCCCTGCCCGGTTCATACGTCAGCAGCTTGGTATGACGGCTGAAACGTTTGCCGACGTTTACGACATCCCAGCCGATACCCTACGTGCCTGGGAGCGCCACTTAGCCGAGCCAACCCCCGTTGAGCTTGCCTACCTGCGCGCCATTCAACGTTCGCCCGAAGCCGTCCGCAAGCCCGCGATTGCGGCTTAG
>JAYSVA010000050.1:0-2116 GCA_043718785.1 Hyphomicrobiaceae bacterium | reverse complement strand
GATCGCTTCCTGGCTCAAAGCGGGCGTGTCGCTCTCCGACGGTCGCACCGTTGAGATCGGTTCGGTCGCAGCATGAACGCTGCGGCAACGTGTTGACGTCGTGTCAATGGACGACAGGCCTTCCAGTCCTGTCGCTCAAATGCGTGGGTTGGACCGCATGTTGCGGCTCACCCACACTAGTCTGTCGCGTGAATTTGGGTGCCGCCACTTGGCGTGCAAATCCACTGGTCGCGGCAGTGAGGGTTCACTGCACCCAATTGTGCGGTGAACGAAACAAATGAACGCTGACTTCGTACCTCCGAAGTGCAACCAAAAAGAAGTTTGAAATGCAGACCACTGATCGCGGTTACAAATTTGATGGCGGACGCACCGGCGTACTGCTGATCCACGGCTTAGGTGGCACGCCCATCGAAATGCGCTATGTCGCACTGGCATTGTCGCGCGCTGGCCATTCGGTCAGCGTTCCGCAGTTGGCTGGCCATTGTGCGACGGAAGTCGACATCAAGTATTCAACTTGGCAAGACTGGTACGGCTCGGTCGACAAAGCTCTGACCGAACTACGCAAGACCTGCGATACCGTCGTCGTTGGCGGACTTTCGGCGGGCGCTGTGTTGTCGCTGCATCTGGCCGCCAACCGGCCGAACGATGTCCAAGGCGTCGCATGCTATGCGCCGACACTGTGGCTCAATGGCTGGGGCGTACCCTGGTATGGTAAGCTGTGGCGCCTCGTCTACCACAAATGGGCGGCCAACCTGATCCAGTTCACCGAATGCGAGCCATATGGCATCAAAGACAAGCGCATGCGCGAAATGGTGATCGAAGCGCTGCATTCGGGCGACGCGTCCAAGGCTGGCATGTGGTCAACGCCCGGCGGCCCGATGCTCGAATTGCGCTGGCTCACCGATATCGTCCGTCGCCAGCTGCCGTCGATCAAGCAGCCAACGCTGCTGCTACATCCCCGCGAGGATGATCGAGCCGACATCAACAACTCGTTCTATTTGCAACGTAAATTAGGCGGCCCGGTAGAAATGACCGTGCTCGACGACTGCTACCACATCGTCACCATTGATAAGCAGCGCGATATCGTTGCCGAGCGCACCGTCGACTTCACCACACGATTGGCCGCGAAAATGGCCAAGCTAGCTCCGAAGAAGGCAGCCGTTACCGAACAGGCCGCACCGGCTGCCGTTGAGACGGCGAAACCCAAGCGCGCTGCTGCCTAATCAGCCCAGCCGCTGGACCGCTCGGCAGACAGCCCGGGTCGCATGTGATATCGGACTTCGGGGAATCAGCCGAAGTCCGAGGGTCACGTGGCAAGCACTGAGCAGAAGTCGCACGCGACAAGCCACATGATGGGTCGGCGGGTGTTGTTCGTCGGCTTCTCTGAGCGCAACAAATACTTTGGGAACTTTTTCTACGCCACCATCCATAAGCTGCGGAACGGCTTTACGCGTGCAGGCTGCCATGTTTCCTGGTTCAGCGACAGGGACATTGCGGACTATTCCGCACCGTTCCGCATCCGCCCCTTAGGCCAGGCCGTCGCCAACCAGAAGCTGAAAACACTGGTTGCCACCATCCGCCCTGACATCATCATCTTTATGCATGCCAATTTGATCACCGACCGCACCGTGGCGGAACTCAGAAAACTCAGCCCAACGGCCAAAATTATCTCCATCTATCTGGATCCCATCGTTGGCGGCATGTTTGCCGAGCGGTTCCGCCATGCGGCCAAGATCAGCGACCTCGCATTTGCGACAACAGCCGGGGCCATGCTCAAGCAGCATAGTTCGGCCGGACACGTCGGTTTCATTCCGAACCCGGTCGATACCTCGGTCGAAAACTGCTCGTCGTTCGCCGCGCCACAGCATGATTACGACTTCTTCTTCGCTGGCAAACCCAAGGGGCGGGAACCCGTTCTGCTCGAACTGCAGCAGCTCCTGCCGCAGTGCCGGTTCGGCTATTTCTTTCAGACCGGCAAGGACATGGCACTGAGCGGTGCCGACTACATTTCAGCGATGGCGCGCAGCCGTATTGCCATCAACGCCACGGTCGAGGAGAACGCCCACTGGTATTCGTCCGACCGGATCGCGCAGTTCTTTGGTGCCGGTTGCTTGGC
>JAYSVA010000490.1:0-13734 GCA_043718785.1 Hyphomicrobiaceae bacterium | reverse complement strand
CCCTGGGGCTTGTCGCGGGGGATGAAGCGATAGCCTTTGCCGCCGCCGGTCTCCGCGCTGACGATAAATTGGGAATCCCGCCGCGCCACTTCGAACATAAAGCCGCTGAGGCTGTCGGTGCCGAGGAACTCATCCGGCGGATCAATCGCAATTCCCGATGCCGTAATCGCGTCGAGCAGCCCCTGACGCGGCAGATAGGCGCCCGGGCGCTGCTGCGCGATGCGGCGGATTTCAACAATCGCCGCCTGCAGCAACTTTTCCTGGTCGGCTGTCATGGGCACGGGCGGCGGGAACACAGCCGCCACAATGCCACGGGGTGTGTCGCTGTGTGGGCTGGTCTTTTTTGAGGGCAGTGCGGTCTTCGGGCGTTCGGCCGCCAGCTTCAGCAGGTTCTCCTCGCGCACGCTGAGGTACCGCACAGCCGTATGGCCGCCGTTCTGTTGGTCCAGTTTCATCAGCGGATCTTGAGCCGCCAGTCGGGACATTAGCGCGTGATAGCTGCCCGCGCCCAGATACTTCGCGGTGCCCAGTTCCGTGAATTCCGGGATCGCCTTGAGCTGGGTCAGGATCGCCTTCTGCGGCACATAGAGCCCGCGCGATGGTTTCAATAGGGCGCTGATCAGCGCCGCCGCCTGAGTCAGAGGTGGGCCGTCGGGCAGCTTGCCTGCCGCGGCGGTCATCGGCGGTGCGACGGTACCGTTGCTTGCCGGAATGGCTGGCTTGAGTGGTGCCGGTTTGATTGCCTCCCGCTCGATCTGCGCCTGCTCCCGCTTGGTCGCTAGCTTGGCGCGCCAGCGTCCGATCACGCTGAGCTTTGGCACTGGTGGGTTGTACGCCGTCGCCAGCAGCAGATCGCGGTGCGGGATGACGATGTCGACCTTGTCGCGAAACGCGGTGTGTAGCGTCGGGCTGGCCAGATCGACCAGCATCGCGGTCTTCTTGTGCTTGGCCCGCAGCCGCTGCATCACCGGGATGAAGTCGCTATCCTTCGACAGCAGCACGAATTCTTCGATGTCCGGGCGGGTATACAGCAGCTCAACGATGTCGATGGCCATATGCACGTCGGCGGTGTTCTTCAGCGTGACGTAGCGGTCCACCAGGATCGCATCGATGCCTCGGTTCTCGAACTTGCGGCGGTCGTGCTCGCTGGTGGAGTTCCAGTAGGCGCGCTTCAGTACGAATTTGCGGCGCTGCTTGGCGGGATCAAACTGGCCGTGTTCAAGCCAGGCCAGCCAGTTTGGGATTGATGTGGACAGCCGCGCGTACGACACGTTCTCGATGTCGATCAGCAACGCACTGCGAATAGCTCGGCCAGTCATCAATCCCCCGGAGCCAGCTTGATCCGCTGGTTTGGACACTCCACAGGCAATGATGGCCTAAGTCCGGTGACCAGGCAAACCCTGGCTGCCTATCACTTGGTTTTCGCCACCTCTGCTGTGGCTGCAATGTCAGCGCGAACCGCATCAAGCACGGGGGCAAGGCCCTGGATGGCATAGCCATCGACGCGGCGGCCAACACCTGCGGCCCAGTCATGGCGCTCCACCGCGCCCGACGTCATGTGCGGGGTGACGCCAGCATCCGCGACGGTCTTGGCGACCTCGCGCATTTCCTCGGCCCGGCGCTTGCCGTGTTGCAGCGAGCGGCGGATCATATGGCCCGATAGCGCCGTCCAGTCCTGGCCGGGCCACATGTCGTTGAGCGAGGCCAGCACGTCTTGTTCGACGCCGTAATGCCGGGCCGACAGCAAGCACTCCATCATGATGCCCTCGATGCCTTTGATGATGACGCTGCGGCACATCTTCACCGATGATGCCTGCCCGACCGTTTCGGCGTAGACCTTGGCATCGAGGCCGAGCTGCACGTAATCGCTGAGGAATTGCGCCGCGTGCGGTCCGCCGAGCAGGATCGGCGTCTGCAAGCCTTTCGGGCCGATCACGGTCATCACGGCAGCTTCGACGTAACGGCCACCCGACGCATCGATGAGGCGGGAGGCCTGCTGCTTGGTTGAGGGCGCGGCGGAGTTGCAGTCCATATACAACGCGTTGGCGTCGAGGTGCGGGGCCACGGTTTCGGCGGCCACCAGCGTTTGCGCGGCAGTGACGGCGCAGATCACGAGGTCGCGTCCGGCCAGCACGTCCGGCGTGGCGGAGGCGGTGACGCCAAGTACTTTGGCGGCGCGACTGGGGCTGCTGTCAGCAGATGTGCAAGCGATGTCGTAGGTGACGAGGTCGGTGTAACCAAGCGCGATCAGATCGCGGGCGAGGGTGCGGCCAACTTCGCCGAAGCCGACGAGGGCCAAGCGTTTCATGGGCTTCAAGCGATGTGACCTTTCCAGACAGAGCCGGGCACATAAATGCGCCCCGCCATGATTTTCCGAGCCGTGCGCAGCAGCGCTGAGCGCTGCACGATGACCGCGCCTTGGGTGTCAGCGCCGACCACCATGGCGACAGTAAAGAACCCGGTTGGATGCTCAACGTCAACCGTCTGGCTGCCGTCCGGCGCGATGGCGACGTGGCTGATGTCGGCGATACCATCGGCGACCGAGCCGGGGATCAGGCAGGCCGTCGCCACACTAACCGCGCCAAACACCCCGATGGCATCGTGGACCTTGTGCGGAATGAACGTGCGCGTGCTGATCACGCCGCCAGCCGTGGGGGCCGAGATGAGGGATACTTTCGGCACGTTCTTGGCCGTCACATCACCCAGGTTCATGGCCCGGCCTGCCGCAAGCCGGATGGCATCGATGCGGGCCTTCAGCGCCTTGTCGGCCTCCAGCGCTTTCGGTGCCTCGGTGCCGGTGACGCCGAGGTCGCTGGCGCGGATCAGCACCACCGGCATGCCGTTGTCGATGCACGTGACCAGCACGCCCTCAAAGGTGTCGCGGACGTTGCCGGTTGGCAGCAGCTTGCCGCAGCTGCCGCCTGCTATGTCGAGGAAATCGATGATGATGGGGCTGGCGGTTCCCGGCACGCCGTCAATGCGCGCATCGCCTGAGTAGGCGACCTGTCCGCCCGGCGTCGGCACGGCTGCCACCGCGATGCTCTGGGTGTTGACCATGTGGATGCGCACGCGAGTGAGATCGCCGGTTGCGGGCACCAGTCCCCGCTCGATGGCAAACGGCCCGACGCCTGCGAGGATGTTGCCGCAGTTCTGCGAGGCATCGACGCGCGGCTCGTTCACGACGACCTGCAGGAACAGATAGTCGATGTCGGCATCTGGCCGGGTCGGCGGGCTGATGATCGCGACTTTGCTGGTCAGGCTGTCGGCCCCGCCGATCCCGTCGATCTGGCGGCTGTCGGGCGAACCAAATGCGGCCAGCAGAACCGTGTCGCGGGTGGGGATGTCCGATGGCAGATCGCCAGCCAGGAAAAACGCCCCCTTCGACGTGCCGCCGCGCATCAGCAGACAGGGAATGGCGGTTTGGGGCATGGGATGGGGCCGTTATGTATTGAATTAGCGAGGCTTAGGCTGCTGAACATTACCATCACCTATTCCCGGCTAGCCACCAAGGTGCCATCGGGAGCGTTGCTTTTGTTGTTCAGCAGCGCCGTTATGCGTTCAGCGGTGAGATTATCGGCCACCGGCGTGCCGAGCTTCACCAGCACGAATTTGTTCGCCTCAACCTGCGACGACGTGGCGTTCGGATCGAGAATAATCCCGGTCATCGCGCGCTTATGCAGTTGACGGGGCACGCTGCACGCCAGCGTCCAGTGCAGCCCGTCGCCGATCATATAGATGCTCAACATATCGCCGACGCAAACAGCCAAACCGAGCCAAGCTAACGGCAGTGGATCGGTATCTCTGACGTACTCGAACAGCGTCGCCCCACAAGGGCAAACCTTGAAGGCAACCTCGTAGTCTTTGTCCTCACCGGACACGAACCGATAGACGACCTTGTAGTGTCCTTTGACCCGCTGCGTCGCCAGCTTGCGTGCCTCAGCCTGGGTGGGGTCGGTGCAGGTGCCCGCATTGATGGCGTGGAACAGGCCGCAGCGATAGTCGCAGGTGGGTTTGGGGAGCGTGCCTATCAAGTCACCGAACGAGCGCCCGATGGCGGTGCAAATCGTTTCGGCTTGTTCTTCAGTGAAGCTACCGGAGGGGCCAATGTTGCGGTTGAACGTCGCTTGGCTAAACGCTTTGATCGCGAAATGTGCAACGAAATCAGCGCGATTCCGCGTGCCGAGTGCCACATTGATCCACACGGTCAACCGCTCTTGGGTGGCGGCCTCAAGTCTCGGTTTAATACCCGTCACGCACCCTCGCAATGTCATTTGTAACCAGTGTTCACAGACCATCTGGGCGGACGTGTGGCTTGTCAAGTGGACTGCGCAAGTTGTTAAGAATCTGGCAGGAACGAGCAATTTCAAAGCAACAACAAATTTGGAATAACATTTACAAAATTTGAGTGAAGTACGCCCTATGGGCGTCTGGGGGGTGACGGTGGGTGGAACAATGAAGGCCAGCGACGCGCCTAGGCCGCACCATTGCACGGTGCGACCCTACAACATTTTGGAACTGGCGCTCCACGGCGTGCCGGGCGATGTGTTCGACGTGCTGTTCGAGGGGCCGAGTAGCGGGCTCAATGTTGAACGCCCCGCCTCTCTTTCGGTTATGTCGGTGCCGGCCACGGTGGCGTTCTTGACACCGACCAGCGCGCGGCGATGCCTACTGACCGTCGTCGGCGGTCCTGAGCGCTGGAGTGTCGCCCGGTTCTCGACAGTGTGGCCAGCTGGCGGCCGTCGGTTGCCATCAGAGCCTGAGATCAACTGCTGGAACGAACATGCGCCCGCAGAACAGAAAATGACGTGGCTCCGGGATGGCAGCATCCTGCTGTGCCTCGACGTGGACCTCGATGACATCACCCTGCACCAGGTCATCCCCCTCTGGCGCCGCTGGGACCAAACCGTCGAAACCGCCCGCGACTTCGTGGCGTTTGGGGCGGGGTAGTGGGGTTGGCTCAGAAAGGGCGGCAATGCGGTATTTTTCAGCGTTGATTGGCACCGGCTGTGCGTTGCTTAGTCTCCCCGTCGACGGACGTTTCTCCACGGCTCGGGCGCAGCATCGCTCCGTCAATACGATGAACGAACGACAGCTATCGGAGCGCCTAACCGTCACTCCCATTGTCGTGCTGGTCGATGTCCGATTGGCACCCGAGCGGGCGGAATGGACAATTCAATGCGAGCGTTGCACGGTTGTTTCAGCACCTTGCGATTTTAAAAATGACGCTGGACCGTAACCGCCGCTTGAACCGTACTGGTATCTGTCTTAGCATCAATCTGTCTAAATATAGTTTTCAGCGCTGAGAGTTGCCAAGGGGGCGGGATGCGTGAGCTATTGATTTGCGGTTTGTTTGTTGCAGTAATGGGAGCGGCTGTGGGACGGGCCGCCGCGCAAAGGCCGCTGGAAGGAGGTGCATTGACTTGCGCGTGCAAACCATGGGCATGTACGCGCGGTGTTTTTGATGGGAAAACTCGACCGAGCGACTGCTTGCCCGCTGCTGAACAAACTGCCGATGACCTGAAAAGATTAAGCCACAAATACTATTTCGTGACGAAAAGGGCCACGAAGCCGGAGTTTGCAAAAGAGAAGGCTTTAAACCGGCAAAGTTTTAGTGAGAGTTTTGGTGAGAAACTAACGCTTGGATCTGTTAGCGTTTCACAGCCGTCATCTCGCAAGAGAGGAGTCTCGTTTGAGAGTGATAAACCACTTAATGAACTCATTCCTCACTTATTAGAGACCTTCGATGATTACGGTGAATTTAAAAAATCAATAAACGGGGCTGGAGGTTTGCAACCGAGCGAAGTGCTATTGTATATTCATGGGTTTGGTAATACATTTATTGATGGAGCGTTAAGGCTGGCGCAAGTTTCAACTGATCTAGGTTTGTCGGAAAGTGGAAAATCGGATAGGGCTAAAATCTTCTTTAGCTGGCCATCCCAACCTGGATTGCCAACCCCCGCTAGATACCGACAAGCAAAAGAAGCGTTGGCAGGGTCCGTGCCTGACCTGAAAGGTCTTCTTAGTGAAATATGGAACAAAGAAGGCGCAGCCACGCATATTATTGCCCACAGTATGGGAACTGATCTCGCAATGCAGACTTTCAAGGCGCTGCACAGTGACGGGCAACTCATCGCGCGTGGTAAACTTATGTCGTTAACCCTTACTGCCCCTGACATAGAACTTGATAACTTCACGAAGTTCCATCATGAACACGTCCAACTTTTGGCCAGGACGATTACTATATACTGTTCACCTGACGACAAGGTGAAAAATCTTATGCTCGCGTCGAGTCTCGTCTAGGCGAGTGTTCTGCAAGGTCGCCGAATTTCCACGGTGTAGATGTGATACAAGTTCGCAAGCTAGGTGTGGTCCAGAGTGGGGATAAAGGTGACTGGCTTTGGCACTCGTACTACGCAAGTTCACCCACTGTTCTCGATGATCTCAGGGAGATTATTTTGAACCAATCGCCGCCGCAACAGAGGCGGGGTGTGATCAAGGACCCGCCTCGTTGGACTCTCATGCAGCGGTAAGCGGCGATCAGTTTCCGCATTCGTTGAGTTTTCCTTGCTCTTCCGAAGAATGGGTAGTAGCAAATACTCCATAGGCAGCCTAGTTGGCGTCACATTTGGTGATTTCATGAAAGTGGAAATGAGTTATAGGCCACGTTGGATCTTTGGAAGCTTTTTGCGATTTGTACTATTTGTACTATTTATTTTTTGTGTTGTGAAGAGTGTCCTTAGTGCCAACGCTCAAAGCAAACCCTCTTCAGCTGCTGACCGCGTCGCCGTTACAGTTGGTGAGTGGCAAATTTCTTGTGATAAGGTAACAAGATTGAATTTGTTTGGCGATTGCGGTCTAACGCAATCGGTAAGATCAAGAAACGACGGATCTCGATTTCTGATCGTTGTCTTCGGCCATACAACACTAATGGAACCAGAGCTTCGAGTGGTGGCTCCGCCTGGAGCCGCTCTCAAGTCGGGCATTCAGATTTTGATCGACGGCAACTATGTTGACGGTATGGAGTTTGAAAAATGCGACGTTGGCGGTTGCTTCGGAAGCCTACTTCTTAATGACGAGACCATCGCCTCTTTACGGTCAGGGAAGCAGCTGTCGGTTGCAATTCATGTAAGCGAAGTTGAAGGGTACAGCTTGCCGATTGCATTGGACAATTTCGGTCAGGCCTTTGACAAATTTCTCGGATTGATGAGGCTCAGAGATGAGGTTGATAGTTTGACCGACGCTTTGAGTGTTAGCTTGAACACGGGTGCTCCAAACTCCGCGTCACCGCCGAATTCTGTCGACCACCAAGTTTTAACCGAATTGCTCAACAAATACCTTGTTAAGGGGAAAGATGGGCAGAACCGACTAGCGTATGCTGCTTGGAAGAAGAGCGGTCACACTGCGCTCAAAGATTATCTCGCCAGACTTGAGGCCACGATCGTCACGAGTCTTTCTCGTCAAGAACAGATTGCTTTTTGGATTAATCTTTACAACGCTAAAACCATCGATCTTGTACTAGACCACTACCCTGTAGAGAAAATCAAGCTCATAGCGTTGAGCGATCACCCCGACCCATTTAAGGCCAAAATTGTACGAATTCAAGGCAGCGCTTTGTCGTTGGACGACATCACGGATAGAATATTAAGGTCGATTTACAGGGACGCCCGGTTTGCTTACGCGGTTAGCAGTGCAACACTCGGGTGTGCCAACATTTCGGCCGAGGCGTTCAACGGTGCAACACTTGATCAGCAACTTGAAACTGCTGCACAAGACTACGTTAATCACAGCCGCGCGTTTGTTGTAGTTGACGGCGAGGTCCGAGCTTCAATGATTTATTCTTGGTGGAAAGATGATTTTGGCGGTTCTGAACAGGGGGTGCTCCGGCACGCGTTGAAGTTTGCCGACCCAACGCTCCGGGCACAACTCTCCGCCGCTGTTAAGATAACTTTTGATCCCGATTATTACAAAGACGGTCTCAACGACGCGAGTTGAAATCGGTTTACTGCGGGACGGTAAGGATTGTCGCACCAACCCGCCGAGGTCACCCTCGGCGGATTCATTTCAACGCTCAACCACGGTCTCTCCGTGGCGGGCGGCGGTCACCGCCGCCGCCGTCGCGGCGAGGTGGGCGCTCGCTCAGGCCGGTTTCTTCGACTTCGACTTCGCCTTCGGCGCGCGGCAGGAAAGTAGGTTGGGTTAGCGGGCCACGGACCTTGCCGTTAGGCTGCGCCGTCCAATCCCGCGTAACCCAACAACTTGCTTAAGGCTTGGCCGAGGAATGTTGGGTTACGCAGGAATGACCGCCGAGGGATTATCTCGGCGATGTCGGCCTGCTAACCCAACGGCTGCTGCGACTGGGAACGTCGAAGTCGGGCCGTGCCATCATTTCTGCGCGCCGAGCTCATTGAGCTGAACTTCGACGCCATCGGGAAACGTTACGACGAGTTGCAATTCGCCGCCGAGCGCTTCTACGTAGCTCTTGAGAGTTGAGAGTTTCATGTCAGTGCGTTTTTCGAGTCGCGAAATATACACCTGCTTGCCGCCGAGCCTTTTCGCCACATCTTCTTGGGTGACTTGGCGAAGCTTTCTGAGATCGCGTAATGCCATCTCGTCGGCGATGATTTCAGCGGCGCGGGCTTTTATGCGTGCCTGTCGGGCAGCAGGAAGTCCGTGAAGTGTCTCATCAATTGGCACGCTGCGGTAAGTCTTCGTCATTTGCCCCGCCTTTGTTTTTTAGCGGCTAAGTGTTCGTCAAACCGCTGGTCAGCCTTGGCCAACAAGGACTTGTAAAACCGTTTCTGGGAGCCGCCGGACTTGTCGCCAGATACGAGTAGAATCGCTTTGCGCTCGGGATCGAAAGCGTAAGCAACTCGCCAAACGCCGCCGTCAGCATCGAAACGAAGTTCTTTCATATTGGCGTGTTTCGAACCTTTGAGGGTATCGGAACTTGGTCGCTTCAGCTGTGGTCCTAATTGCGAAAGTACTACGGCTAGTGCGAGAATTTCGTCTTGGACCAAATCAGGAAGTTCAAGCATCTCTTCAGCAAACCGTGGATGCTGCTCTACATCCCATTTCATAAATATACCTTCAAGTGTATGTTTATTCAAGCATCAAAAAAAGCCGCCCCAGTTCCCCGGGGCGGCTCATTCATTTCAGCTCAACCACGGTCTCTCCGTGGCGGGCGGCGATCACCGCCGCCGCCGTCGCGGCGGGGGGGGCGCTCGCTCAGGCCGGTTTCTTCGACTTCGCCTTCGGCGCGCGGCAGTTCTTTGCCGGTGGCTTGATCGATGATCTTCATCGACAGCTTGGTTTTGCCGCGATCATCGAAGCCGAGCAACTTGACCCAAACTTCCTGGCCTTCTTTGACCACTTCGTTCGGGTGGTTCGGGCGCATGGTCGAGGTCAGCTGCGAGACGTGGACGAGGCCGTCTTTGGCGCCGAAGAAGTTCACGAACGCGCCGAACTCCATCAGCTTGACGACTTTGCCTTTGTAGATCGTGCCAACTTCCGGTTCCGAGGTGATCTCGCGGATTTTCTTCAGCGCCGCTTCAATCGACTCTTTGTTGACGGCGGCAACTTTGACGGTGCCGTCATCGTCGATGTTGATCTTGGTGCCGGTTTCTTCCTGCATCGCGCGGATGACGGAACCGCCGGTGCCGATCACTTCACGGATCTTGTCGGTCGGGATCTTGATCGTTTCGATGCGCGGCGCATGTTCGCCGAGTTCCGAACGGGCCGAGGTCATCGCTTTCGACATTTCGCCGAGGATGTGCAGACGACCGGCCTTCGCCTGATCGAGCGCCTGACGCATGATCTCTTCGGTGATGCCGGCAATCTTGATGTCCATCTGCAGCGCGGTGACGCCGTTGGTGGTGCCTGCAACCTTGAAGTCCATGTCGCCGAGGTGATCTTCGTCACCCAGGATGTCCGAGAGGATGGCGAACGAGTTGCCTTCCTTGATCAGGCCCATGGCGATGCCAGCGACCGGGGCTTTCAGCGGAACGCCCGCATCCATCAGCGCGAGTGAAGTACCGCAAACCGAGGCCATCGACGACGAGCCGTTCGACTCGGTGATCTCCGAGACGACGCGGATGGTGTACGGGAACTGCTCAGGGCCCGGGATCAACGGGTTCAGCGCGCGCCAGGCGAGCTTGCCGTGGCCGATTTCGCGGCGTCCTGGTGAGCCCATACGACCGGTTTCACCAACCGAGTACGGAGGGAAGTTATAGTGCAGCATGAAGCGGGCCTTCTTGGTCCCTTCGAGGCTGTCGATGTACTGCTCGTCTTCGCCGGTACCGAGGGTGGCAACGACCAGCGCCTGGGTTTCGCCGCGGGTGAACAGAGCGGAACCGTGGGTGCGTGGCAGGTACTGGACCTGGGAGAGAATTGGGCGGACGGTGGTCAGATCGCGGCCGTCGATGCGCTTCGAGGTTTTCAGGATGTCGCCACGGACGACGTCGGACTCGAGGTCCTTGAACACGGTGCCGAGCAGCACCTGCTCGTTGGCGTCGGCGCCTTCTGGCAGCAGCGGCTTGATTTTGGCTTTGGCAGCGGCGACCATGTCCTGGCGCTTCTGCTTTTGCGGGGTGGCGAAGGCGGCGCGGAGGTCCGCTTCGACGAGTTCGGCAACCTTGGCCTTGTATTTGGCTTTGTCCGGCAGCTTAACGTCAACCGGTTCCTTGGCGGCAGCACCGGCTAGCTTGATGATCGCATCGATCACCGGCTGCGAGTGCTTGTGGCCGAACATCACGGCTTCGAGCATCTGCTGCTCGGAGAGTTCATGGGCTTCGGATTCCACCATCATTACGGCGTCAACAGTGCCAGCCATCACGAGGTCGAGCTTGGTCTTGCTCATCTCGTCGCACAGCGGGTTGAGCACGAACTGGCCGTCGATCAGGCCGACGCGGGCGGCGCCGATCGGGCCGAGGAAGGGCACGCCGGACAGGGTCAGGGCGGCGGAGGCGGCGACGAGGCCAACGATGTCGGCATCATTCTCGTTGTCGAACGACAGTACGGTGATGACGACCTGGGTCTCGTTCTTGTAGCCGTCAACGAACAGCGGGCGGATCGGACGGTCGATCAGGCGCGAAGTCAGCGTTTCTTTTTCGGTCGGGCGGCCTTCGCGTTTGAAGTAGCCACCGGGGATTTTACCAGCGGCATAGGTGCGCTCCTGGTAGTTGACGGTGAGGGGGAAGAAATCGATGCCGGGTTTCGCCGATTTGGCGGCAACCACGGTCGCCAGCACGCTGGTTTCGCCATACTGGGCGACAACGGCGGCGTCGGCTTGGCGGGCCATCTGGCCGGTTTCGAGTTTGAGCTTGCGACCGCCCCACTCGATTTCTACGCGATGAATGTCAAACATGTGTCAGTCTTTCGTTTTGTCTCTAGCGTCTCGTTCAGTTCTGACCGCCCCTGCGGCTAGAACGCTAACTGCGCCGGAACTCTATGAGGTCCAGCGCAGGTGGTCGTCTCAGGTCAAAAAGCAGAACCGCAGGTCGGTTCCGTAAACGGTGGTGTGGTATGGGGTGCGCACGGGATCAGCGACGGATGCCGTGTTTATCAATGATCCGCTGATAGCGCGGCGCGTCGCTGCTTTTGACGTAGTCGAGCAGCGTGCGGCGGGTCGAAACCATTTTCAGCAGGCCACGGCGTGAATGGTTGTCTTTCTTGTGGGTCTTGAAATGCTCGGTCAGGTGGTTGATCCGCTCGGTGAGAACAGCGACCTGGACTTCCGGTGAGCCGGTGTCGTTCGGCTTCAGGGCATTTTCTTTGATGACGCGGGTTTTGGCCTGTTTACGGACCGGTCTGATCTCCGACATCGGGTATCCTTTCGTGATTTCTATGATTGCAAGGGTTGCGGATCCCAAAAACGTTCCGCTTGGCGGCCACAGCCGGGATGTCGTCCAGCAGGGTCGCGATACCGCAGCGCAGCAAAAAACTGGTGAGGTGTGTCCGTATATACACGTCCGCAACGGGAACGCCAGATATTTCGCTGTTGTGGCGTTGCGCTGACAGGCTCGAGGGCTGTTCAGCGTCTGTTCATCGCGCTTAACCTTCCTGCGCAGCATAAGTATTTTGGGGCAAAAACTTATCCCTGGGCCTCTGTGCGGTCCTATATTGGCGGCAGTGAGTGGAAATAACCCGCAATGCGCGAACCGAAGAGTAGAATTTGATGGCTGATGGTGGAGCAGTGAGCGCAGGACGCGCGGGCGAACCTGCGGCAGAACCGCCAGTGGGCGGCCTGCGGCTGGAACGGCGCGTAATGGTGGCCTTCGCCCGGCTGTCCAGCGGCTTCTGGCATGGCGAGACCCGCCGTCGCGCCTGGGCGCTGACGCTGGGACTGGTGCTGTTCCTGTCGCTCAGCGTCGGCATCACGCTGGCGATGAACCAATGGCACAAGTGGTTTTTCAACGCGCTGGAACAGAAGCAGGGTGGCACCGTTGGCGTCGCCATCCTGGTGCTCGGCGGCATTGTCGCGGCGATGGCTGGCATCGGCGTCGGCATCGTTTGGACCCGTGAATCGCTGCAAGTGCGGTGGCGAGAGTGGCTCACGGGCCAGTTGATGACGCGCTGGCTCGACCGCAACCGGTTCTACCACCTTGGGATGACCCGGACTGAGCCCGCTAACCCGGAATACCGCATCGCCGACGATACCCGGGTGGCCACGGAAATTCTGGTCGATTGTGCCATCGGGTTGTTTTCAGCGGTGATCGGGGCGACCGCGTTCATTGGCATTCTGTGGTCGGTCGGCGGCAGCCTCACCCTACCTGTTGGCCAATCGACGATCACCATTCCGGCCTACATGGTGCTGGCGGCGCTGGTGTACGGCTGCTTGGCGTCGGGTTTGATGCTGTTCGTCGGGCGGCCATTGGTCGGCTCGGTGGTGGCAAAAAACGAGGCTGAAGGCCATTTCCGGTTCGCCCTGATGCGCGTGCGTGATAACGCTGAGAGCATCGCGTTGAGCGGCGGCGGACACAGCGAACACAGGTTGGCGTCGGACTTGTTCAGCACGGTCGTCCGACGTTGGCTCGGCATTGTCCGCCAACACGCTAGATTGACCTGGATTACGAATGCGAGCGGCCCGTTGGTGCCGATCATCGGGCTGATCTTCGCCACGCCAAAGTACATGGCGGGGCAGCTGACGCTGGGCGAGGCGATGCAGCTATCCGCCGCGTTTGTGCAGGTGCAGATCGCGATCTCCTGGATCGTCGACAACTACAACAAGATTGCGGACTGGTACGCGTCAGCGCGGCGGATCATTGAGCTGACCGATGCCTGCGAGCACGTGCCGGAGCGGCTGGCGCAAACGCAAGCGCCGGTCTCAGGTGGAAACCTAGCCGGGGGTACCGTCGTCACGGCTGAAGCTCTGGTGGCCCGCGATGAGGCGGGCAATGCCTTGTCGCCAGCGGTTAGTTTTACACTGGTTTCCGGGCGGCAAATGGCACTGGTCGGTCCATCCGGCAGTGGCAAGACGGCACTGGTGCGCCTGCTAGCCGGGTCCTGGCCGTGGGGTGGCGGTATGATTGCGCAGGTGCCGGGTACGCGCGTGCTCGTTCTGACCCAGAAGCCGTACGTGCCATCGACCAATCTGCGCGGCGCTCTCCACTATCCGGAAGCAGCACACGGCGGAACAACATTTGACCAGGAAGCGGTGACCGACGCGTTGCATCGCGCCGGGTTGGCGCATCTGGTGGCGCATCTCGATGATGATGTGCGGTTGGATCGGGTGCTCTC
>JAYSVA010000489.1:0-5657 GCA_043718785.1 Hyphomicrobiaceae bacterium | reverse complement strand
CACCCGAGGCTGACCATTGTGGCTCGTGTCGGCGCTGCCTCGATATCTGCCCGACGGCGGCGTTTCCGGCTCCCTATCAGCTCGATGCGCGACGCTGCCTAGCCTACCTGTCGATTGAGCATCAGGGCCATATTGCCGAGGAATTCCGCAAGCCCATGGCCAACCGGGTGTTCGGCTGCGATGATTGCCTCGCCGTTTGTCCGTGGAACAAGTTCGCCGAAACCGCCCGGGAAGCCCGCTTCCATCCGCGCAGCGAGACCGACAATCCGCCGCTGCGCGAACTGCTGGTGCTCGACGATGCGGCCTTCCGGCTGCGGTTTGCCGGCACTCCGGTCAAGCGCACGGGCCGCGACCGGTTCATCCGCAACGTCGCCATTGCGGCCGGCAATTCCGGTGATGTGAGCCTGCTGCCCCTGCTCGAGCCGCTGCTCACAGACGCCTCACCCTTGGTCCGCGCCATGGCGGTGTGGGCGGTCAGCCAACTGGCGGAGCCAGGGCAGCGGACGGCGCTGTTGGCGCGGCATTTGGCGTGCGAGACGGATGCGGCAGTGATGAGGGAATGGAGTGCAGCTTGACCATCCGGGATGTCTGTCGGTTCCGTTAAATACATGAGACAAACTCTCTCCACAGCCTTCCCGGAAACCAATGCGTCCCATACCGTCGAGCCTATCGATTGACCCTTTGCTAACCTATTCAGTACTATCGGTTTTCGCCTCCTCCCGTTTGAGGGGGGAGGACAACGATGGCATCGCGCAGCGATGGCGTCGTGAGGTGGGGGTGGCCTTCGGGCAACGACTCCGGCGGCACGGAGTCACCCCCACCTCGCACGGCAAGTTCGATTTTCGCGAAGTACGAAAATCGAGCCGTGCTGTCCTCCCCCCTCAAGGGGGAGGAGGCGATACCCGCAAGGCCGGAGCAGGGAATTTGCGCCGGATGCGATTGCTGGGCCCTCAAGGAGGCGTAGGGGGCGATGATGTGGTGGGTAGGCAGCGGGTCGAAGGCATTGCGCGGTTGTTCCACAGCACGTAAGTTGGCGCTGTGTTCGGAGTATCCACCATGTCCCGTCAGCGAGAGTTCGCGAAACGCCTGAGGTTTGACGCGACGCTTGAGGAGCGCATTATGTGGGCTGAACTCCGCCAGCGCCGCACAGATGGGCTCCGGTTCCGACGTCAGCATCCAATTGGTCCCTACATTGTCGATTTCGTTTGCCTTGAGCACCGGTTCATCGTCGAGATTGACGGGGTGCAACATGGTGATCCCGTCGACGCCGCCCGCGACAGCGAAAGAACCGCGTGGCTCAACTCCGAAGGCTATGCGGTCTTTCGCGCCTGGAACTGGGAAATCCGCGAAAACCTCGACGGTGTGATGATGAGCCTCCATGAGGCACTCGGGTTGTTGAGCAAGGCCAAACAATTGAGTGTCAAAATCTAGTTTTTCAGCTTGCTCGCCCTCGCGGGAATCGCCTCCTCCCCCTTGAGGGGGGAGGACAACGATGGCCTCGCGTAGCGATGCCGTCGTGAGGTGGGGGTGAACGCTGTGCTCCATCAATGCGCCCTCTGGCCGAGGTACACGCGTTTCACCGTGTCGTTGTGGCGGATGTCGTCGGGTGTTCCCTCGGCGAGCAGCTCGCCGTGGTGCAGCACGAGCAGGCGGTCGGAGATGCCCATGACGAGCTTCATTTTGTGCTCGACCAGGATGACCGTGCGCTCCTGTGCGAGCTTCACGATGAGGTCCATCATCACCCGGGTTTCCTCCGGGCTCATGCCGGCGGTCGGCTCATCCAGCAGCAGTAGACGCGGACGGCTAGACAGCGCCATGCCGATCTCGAGGGCACGCTGCTCGCCGTGTGCCAGCGATCCGGCGGTGCGGTCGCGCTTGTCCCACAGGCCAACCCGATGCAGCAGCGCGTCCGCCTGCTCGGTCAGCTCGGTCATGGCGGCGCGCGGCGACCAGATGTTATAGCGCGACGCCAGCGCCTGCGCCGAGACGCGGATGTTCTCGCGCGTCGACAACTGCGGAAACACCGTCGTGATCTGGAACGACTTGGCGATGCCCATGTGCGCGAATTCGTGCTGGGCCCGGCCGGTGACGTCGCGCCCCGCAAACGTGACGGTGCCGCTGGACGGCGGAAACGCGCCGGACAGCAGGTTGAAATACGTGCTCTTGCCCGCCCCGTTCGGGCCGATAATGGATGTGATGGCGCCGCCGCGAAACTCCGCCGACACGTCCTTCAGCGCGACGAACTTGCCGAACTGCTTGCCGACCTTGTCGGTCTTGAGGATGATCTCGCTCATGGCTTGGTCTCCGCCCGCACGCCGAGCCAAGCTAAGATCGTGCCCCAGATGCCCTTCGGGAAGAACAGCACGCAGATCACGAATACCGCGCCGACCAGCAGCTGCCAGTGCACGGTCCACAGTGACACCAGGTTCTCCAGCAGCAGAAACACGGCGGCGCCGATGAACGGCCCGAAGAACGTGCCCATGCCGCCGAGCAGGGCCATCATCACGGCGAGGCCGGAGACCTCGTAGTGCATCGTTTCAATCGGCACGATGGACAGGTGCAGGGCCAGCAGCGCCCCCGCCAGTCCGCAGAACCCGCCGGACAGGATGAACGCAATCAGCCGCGTCCGCGTCACGTCGTAGCCAGAGGCCCGCGCCCGCGCCTCGTTCTCGCGCACCGCCTCGATCACGGCACCGAACGGCGATGCCAGAATGCGCGACAGCACGAACAGCGCCGCGATGACGAACGCCGCGACGACGTAATAGCGGGTCAGTGGGTTGAGGAAGTTGAACTCCATCCCCAGCACATTGATTTTGGTGACGTTGATGCCGCGCAGCCCGTTCTCGCCGCCCGTCCAATCGACTGCCTGATAGAACACGTAGTAGACGCACTGCGACAGTGCCATCGTCACCATCGCGAAGTAGATGCCGCGTGTGCGGATCGCCAGTGCGCCGACCATCGCGGCCACGATCATGCCGCTGAGCGTGCCGATGCCGATGGCCGCGTACCACGGCAGCTTCCAGTGGACGATGGCGATGCCACAGAGATACGCGCCGGTGCCGAGCAGCGCCGAGTGCCCGAACGACAGCAGCCCGAGATAGCCGAACAGCAGGTTGAAGCCGAGCGCATACAACCCGTAAATCAGGATCATCACCGCCAGCGCCTTGAACGGCATCAGCAGCGGAAAGATCAGCAGGAATGCGGCCGCGAGCAGCACGCGATGCCGCTCGGCAAAGGCCAGCCACTTGGCTAGCGAGGTGGGGGCCCGCGACGACTGGTTAGGCGCAGCGTCGGCAATGGCGGATGATGGTGTTGTGCTCATGGTTCAGCTCATCAGTCCGGCGCGGCCGAAAAAGCCTTGCGGCCGGATCAGCAGCACGATGGCCATCAGCGCGAAGATCGAGACCTTGGCCATCTCCGGCGCGAACAGCGACGTGAAGCTGACGACGATGCCAACCAGCATGCCAGCAATCACCGCGCCGAGCAGCGAGCCCATGCCGCCGACCACCGTCACCACGAACGCCTCCGCCAGCATCGTGCCGCCCATTTCCGGGCTGACGCCTTGCAGCGGAGCCGCCAGCAATCCGGCAAGTGCCGCAATTGCCGTGCCGATGCCGAATACCAGTAGCCAGACCCGCCCGACGTTGACGCCAAGCACCTGCACAATCTGCGGATCGAGCGCCCCCGCCCGGATGATCAGGCCATAGCTGGTCTTCTCCAGGAACACCCAGAGCGCCGCCAAAATGACCGCCGTCGCGCCGATCACAAACAGCCGGTACAGCGGGAAATAGCCAACGCCAATGTTGACCGCGCCCTGCAGCAGTTCCGGCGTATCGAACGGGAAACCGTTCTTGCCATAGGCGATGCGCACCAGCTCCACCACGATGTAGCTGAGGCCAAACGTCAGCAGCAGCGGATAGTCGATGCCGCGCCCGTACAGCGGCCGGATCAGGAACCGCTCCACCACCAGCCCGATGCCGCCGACCAGCAGCGGCACGGCGACGAGGCAGATCCAGAAGTTGCCACCCAGTGACAGCGTGAACAGCCCGGCATAGGCCCCGAGCATGTAGAACGCGCCGTGAGCGAAGTTCACCACTGTGAGCATGCCGAAAATCAGCGACAGCCCGATCGCCAGCAGCACATACACCGCCCCGAGCGCCAGCCCGGTAAACGCCTGCATGCCAATCAGATCCCACGTCAGCCCAGCCATAGTCGTCTCCTCACGCGGCACCCAATGCGCCAGCCGATCAAAATAACCCAGGCCAAACCAGCGGGGATAAGTTTTTTCGATTTATTTTCAAAAAAATTCCGCCTCTCCCAGCCGTTTCCCCGGAATGCGCATCGCCTATCGGGCGATCCGCATATCCGGGGTCTTCACCTGTCGAATTGAGGCACGATCCTGCCCCACCCCGAGACGTGAAGACCCCGGATATCCGGCCTGCGCTGTGGCGCAGGGCGGATTCCGGGGAAACCGAAGTGGGAGTTTTCCGAGCGGATCAGCCCTTGTGCCCCAATGCCGCGCAGGTGCGCAGGTTGGCTTCGTTTGGCGCTTCGGTGGCGACGATGCTGAACACGTCCGACGGGTTGTCGGCAGGGGCGGTTTTCGAGCCGATGATCAGCACGGATTGCACTGACTGGTGGTCGCATTTGCGGAAGTATTGCGGGCCCTTGTAGTAATCGTACTTCAGGCCTTCCAGCGCCGTGATGACCTTCTCGGTTTCCACCGTTCCGGCGACCTTCACGGCATCCAGGATGGCGCGCACGCCAGCGTAGGCCAGCGAACCGTAATCGGACGGCACTTTGCCCGGATTGAGCTTGCGGTAGGCGTCGTTGAACGCCTTGGCCGACGGGGTTGTTGCTTCCAGCCCCCAGTAGTACGAGGTGCCGCCGATCACGCCCTCGAACGCCGATGCGCCTGCCGCCACCCGGCCCGTGTAGAGCAGGATCGGCGCGATGATCTGAGTGGTTTTCTTCAGGCCGAAATCGGTCGCCTGTTTCAGCGCGATCTGCTGGTCACGGCCGAAGTTGATGATGCACAAGACGTCCGGTTTCAGCGCCTGCAGACGCGGCAGCAAGGCGGAATAGTCGGTCGTGCCGAGCGGATGGCGCAGATCGGCCAGGGTCTCGACGCCGAGCGGTTTGCCAGCCTCCTGGAAGCCGCGCACCATCTCGTGGCCATAGGCGTAGTCGGCGGTCAGGAACGCCACTTTCTTGCCGTATTTGCTGAAGGCGTAGCGGCCAACTGCACCCGCCGTCATGTGCGGGTTCAGCGCCTCGTGGAATGTGTACGGGCTGAAGTCCGAGGCTTCGTTGATGGTGTCGGACTGGCTGATCGAGTTGAAGATGATCTGGCGCTGCTTGGTGATGTTGTTGATCGCCAGCTGCACCGCCGCCGACAAGCTGCCGACGATGAAATTCGCCTTGTCCTTCTCGATCAACTCGAGCGTGCGGGTGGACGCCTCGCCGGGGTTGAGCTTGTCATCGCGCACCAGCAGCTCAGCCTTCATGCCGCCCAGCCCACCGGCCTCGTTGAACTGCGCCACCGCCAGCTCGCCGCAGCGCACCTGATCCTGCGCCTCGGTGCCATACGGCCCGGTCAGCGGCACCGGAAAGCCGATCTTGATCGTCGGCGCCTGGGCGCGTGCCGTATGGAACGT
>JAYSVA010000488.1:0-13766 GCA_043718785.1 Hyphomicrobiaceae bacterium | reverse complement strand
GTCGCGGTCAACGACACAAATGCTGTGCCAGAGCATGGCACGGTTGGCGGCGACGTCACCCCCGGCACGGTCGGCAACGACCGCGACGGCGGCACGGATAATGACGTGCTGACGGTGACCCAGGTCAACGGCACCGCCGTCGTCCCAGGCACCACCATCCCACTGCCATCCGGTGCGCGATTGGTCATGGCCGGTGACGGCACGTACACCTACGATCCAAACGGCATCGCTGACGGTCTCGGCCTCGGCCAGACCCGGACGGATAGCTTCACCTACCAGATCAGCGACGGCCAGGGCGGCCTCTCCACCGCCACCGTCACCCTGACCATCAACGGCCAGAACGACACCCCACTGGTCGTTGATCCCGCCACTGGCCTGCCGCCAGCCGATCCGCTGCATGTCGTGCCGATAGCATCGGGGCGCGATGGCGACCCGATTATGCCGCTCAGTGTAGCCAGCTTCTTTGTTGATCCGGACCTTATCGATACACTGTCTTATAGTGTGGATCCGTCAACCCTGCCGCCAGGTCTCGTCTTTAATCCGACGACGGGTGTCTTCAGTGGTGTGCCAAGCTCCGATGCTTCAATCGGCGGACCAGCAGGAGATGGTGTCTATGCAGTGACTGTAACGGCAAGCGACGGACACGGTGCGATGGTCTCGACCATCGTCACGTTCACGTTCAGCAATCCACCGCCGGTTGCGGTCAATGACACTGCGTTTACACAGCCAGATCAATCAGTGACGATCCCCGTGCTGCTGAACGATCATGATGGTGGTCTTGATGCCGATACGCTGACGGTAACGTCAGCAACGTCAAGCAGTGGTACTGTCGTGGTCAATCCAGATGGAACATTGAATTTCACGCCGGCTGATGGATTCGTTGGGCTCGTGACTATTGAGTACACCATCGCCGATGGCCAGGGTGGGACGGCAACGGCGACAGTGCGATTACTGATCACGCCGAACGTACCAACGCAGGGACCCACGGTTGTAACGCCAGGTTCAAGTACGGCGGTACCGCTATCTAACACAGGTATTGCGGCCGAAGGCGCGGTGCTCGCGACAGTGCAAGGCATTAACAACCTCGGGACCTCTGGTCAGGGTATTGCTGCACCAGGTATTATTGTGGCAACGGCAAACCAGATCAGCAATCTGGGCGGTCTCGGCGGGGTTGCTAGTGGGTCGCATATTGACCCGCGAACAATCAATCCGGTCTGGCGTCTGGAGCAGATGATCGAACGTGAGTTCGGCCGTTCCGAAGCGACGTGGAACCCGGAAGGGCTGACTGGCTTCTCGTTACGTTACACTTTTGCGTCTGACCAAGCGACGAACGGGCATGCTCAGCTGGTTCTCGACAGTTTGGTGCGCGACCGGACTCTGATCGTGAATATGTCGGGCACATCGATTCCTAGTCACGCGAAAATCGTTGACTATCGCGTGATGCAGGCTGATGGTCGTCCGTTGCCAAGTTGGCTTGATCGAGCTGGTCCGCAGGTGCTGATCGGCGAGCGCCCAGCAGACGTCGAAGTAATCAAGCTGCGGGTGATCGCCATTCTGAGTGACGGCAGTTCGATTGAACGTGACGTGGTCATTCAAACCAATTCTGGCGAGATCAAACCGCTGAACGAAAAGCGTGCTGAAGCGCCAACGCTGTTCTCTGACGATCTGAAGTCGAAAGCTGGTCAAAGCGACGCCGCATTTGACGATTTGCTTAAGGCACTCGGTCGTTAAGTTTCGACATGTTGTCTGTATCAACCGCAGGTTTGGGCCAGTACTGTCCCGAGGCTGCGGTTGCATGCGTGTTTAGGAGAGCAATACAGCCGCTCAATTCTTGAATACGAAATGATGGCGGTGCCTTTGGAGCAGCGCACGATCATCTCGACGATGGGGCCACGGTCGGTCGTTGCTTCAATGCGAGGCTGGCTTACAGCTGCGCGCGGTTGAACGCCGCTGCGGTCGCCGAACGCTGGATAGGCTGTATAGCTTGCAAGTGTGAACGCAAGTGTTGCTGCAACTAGCATGTTTTGAACTCCGAACTACCTTTTTGACGCCTTGATGCGCTGCAAGCAACATGCCAAACGGAGCGTTGGAGCCGCAATTATATGCGTGTATGAATATCATTTAATTCATACGCGCTGGTGTTTGCACGTTGCTGCATGTTAAGCGGTTCCAGTGTTTGTGCCGCGATTGATTCGCGCTGCGTTGAGTTCGGGCCTCGGCCTGTGAACACTATTCCAACTGTTCCTGAGTTAAAGCGCCCAAGACCATTTGTTGGTCTTGAGTATGTCGTGCATCAGCTCAATTAGGTTTCTCAATATGCCCAAACAGAACACGTTGCGATCACGGATGGCTGGACTTTCGGCGCTCGCTTCTGCGATCTTGGTTTTGCCATCAACATCTGTGCTGGCGGAGGGGTTTCATTTTGATTGGGGCGGCGAAAAAATTATCGAGGGCTCTGGTCGCGCATCTGTGAAAATGCCTGCGGCAAAGAAGGTTGGGGAGATCATTGTTAGCTTCGGTGACCGAAAACTGTATCTTGTGACTGCGCCTGGGCAAGCTTTGAGCTATCCGATTGCTGTGCCGAAAGAGAAGGCCCGTTGGGCAGGTAAGATCACCGTCACGTCAAAGCGGGAAAATCCGTCATGGACGCCGACACCCTCTATGCGGGCTGAAAATCCAAAGTTGCCGATGTGGGTTCCTGGTGGGCATCCGATGAACCCGCTAGGACAGCGCGCACTGTATCTTGGCAGCAGCACTTACCGGATTCACGGTACGGATGCGCCTTGGACTATTGGGTCGGCAGCATCCGCGGGTTGTGTGCGTCTTTACAATAAAGACGTTGCCGATCTTTATCCGCGCGTCAACGTCGGTGCATCAGTGTTGGTCACTTGGGACAAGTACGAAGCGACAGTTGAAGAAGACGCAAAAATTCCAATGGCTGCCGTCCCTCCTGCCGCGGTCAACAGCAAGCGCGTAACGGCAAGCCGCCAGATCGTTACGGGAAGTATTGAGCCGCTTGCGTCAGAAGCACCAAAAAAGCGGCCGGTGAAGCGCGCAGAACGTGGTCCGGCGACAGTGCAGGCAGGCGCGCCGGTTGCGAACGAGCCAGCAGCTAAGCCTGCGGCGAAGCCGACCAAGTACGCGAACGAAGAAATATCGCTCTGATTGGAAGACAGCCGTCGAAAGCAACATTGGCCAAAGCAACATTGGCCAATGTTGCGCGTGCATCAGAAAAATACAGCTATTGTCTATTCGTTTACTATTTGCACTTAGCGTTGCCCTAGTCGCATAGGAGAGCGCCAATGTTGACCATTTCGCAGCAGCAAGACGTTCCGCCACTCGCAACATCAGGCCGTGTCGGTCATGATGATGACATTGCATCAAAGACCGCCACGCTTGCAGCAGCCTCGACGCTTCTGGCTCTTGGGGCGGACCTCAAAGCCTACCTAGACCATCCAGGCGCAGTCACTATTGGTGACTTCGCGGCGGTCGTCGAGCGGCTGCATGGTGAATTCCAGATGCTGCGCGGTGAGCCTGACTTGGTGCTCAATGCAGGCGATGATTATGCCGATCTGTTTCTGGATCCGCAAACGCGCGAATTTTCCCAGTCGGATATCGGCATAATCGAAGCAGTCCTTAAAGACGTCGGCTAATCGGTACGAGCAGACTATTCCACCTTCGGGCCGGTCTTTTTATCGGGCGTTACGTCGAGAACGCTGGCTCGGTTGGTTACCGTTGCCGCGTCTTTCCGGCAGTCTTTCATGCACGGCTTGCGGTTCCAGAAGTGTTTCTCCGCTACCTCGCGGTCATCGTCATAGAATCCACCGGCATTCGGCATTTTAAGGGTGGTGAAGGACTTGGCGTTGAGCTCGAGTTTCGGGTCCTTGATGACGTCGTTCATTTGCAACAGGTAAGCTGTAACGGCGTAAAGCTCATCATTGCTGAGTGACTGAGCATTGCCGAATGGCATCGCGCGCTTGACGTAGTCGAATACCGTCGATGCGTAAGGCCAGTAGGAACCAATGGTCTTTTCCGGGCGGTCGTGTTTCAGCGTGCCAATGCCGCCCGCCAGTACCGGCCAGCGGTCCTTGCCTTCGCCAAATTCGCCGTGGCAGCTGGCGCATTGCGCCTGGAAGATTTCTTCGCCCTGGGCGGCAGTGCCTTTGCCGGGTGGCAAGCCTTGTCCGTCTGGCCGAACATCAATATCCCAACCAGCGATTTCAGCGACCGTCGCTTCGCGGCCGATGCCAAGCTTCTGCGCCTGCGCCCCACTCAGCGTGGTCGCAGCCAAGACAACGAAAATGCTGCTGAACTTAAGAAATTTCGACATTTTCCGTCTCCCCGGTCGAGCGCACCAGCCACGTCTGGATGCCGTTATTGTGGTAGATATTGTTGACGCCCCGGACCTTGCGCAGCTCGTTCTTGGTGGGCTGCACGTAGCCAGTTTCGTCGTGACAGCGAGACTGGATCATCATTTCTTGCCCGTTCCAGTCGAAGTCGACATAGAACCGGGTTAGCGACTTGTCCCAGACTGGGCCGTCAATGCGGGCTTCCTGCCAGTTGCGGCCGCCATCCAGGGTGACATCAACGCGGGTGACTTTGCCTCGGCCCGACCAGGCTAGGCCGGAAACAACGTTACGGCCTTTGACGATCAGTGGCGCTTCCGGTGACGGATTGGTCACCACGGATTTGGCATCCATGGCGTAGGTGAAGCGGCGGGCGCGACCGTCTTCCATCAGTGTTGTGTATTTCGAGGTTTCCTCGTGGGTGTGCCAAGGCTGGTCGCCGACTTCGATGCGACGCAGCCACTTGATCCAAAGGTTGCCCTCCCAGCCCGGCACCACAAGGCGCACCGGATAACCTTGCTCAGTGCGCAGCGCTTCGCCGTTCATCTTGAAGGCGACGAGGCAATCTTTTAGCGCCTTCTCCATTGGGATTGAGCGCGTCATAGCGGAGCTGTCGGCACCTTCAACTAGCAGCCATTTGCCATTTGGCTTGACGCCAGCTTCGTCGAGAATGGTCTTCAGCGACACGCCAGTGTAGATCACGTTATGGATCATGCCGTGCGTGAATTGGCAGCCATTAAGCTGGGCGCCACGCCACTCCATACCCGAATTTGCCGCACATTCAAGGAAGTGTGCGCGGTTGGTGCGCGGCATGCGCTTCAGGTCGCCGAGGGTGAACATCAGCGGCTTGTCGACGAGGCCGTGGATCATTAGCCGGTAGTCGATCGGCGAGATCTCTGCGGCACCGCCGTGATGGCGCTCGAAGCACAGGCCGTTCGGCGTGATAATGCCGTCAAGCTCATGCAGTGGCGTGAAGTTGATCGAGCTCTCGCGCGATGCGGTCAGCCATTCGACATCGCGACGAACGACATGCTTTTCGAACTTTGACGGCTTGCCATAGGGATTTGCGGCGACACCATCGCCGAGCACCTGTGTCCAGCTCGGTACATTTGGCGGCAAGTTTTTCGGGTTGCTGACCAGCGGCTTTGCTGGCGTTTGGGCCAAGGCTGAACTGCCGCTGGCAACCGCAATACCGCCAGCCAGTGTGGATTTAAGAAACGCGCGGCGGTTCGTGATCGACCGCTCGTTTGGATCATCGAGTCTATCTGTCATCTGACGCTCCTGGAGTTCGTTACTGGCCGGTAATTTTGATCGCTGTATTTTCAGTCGCAGTTACCGTCTTTTTAGTCTCGATATGTTTGCTGATCACGTCCCAGATCGGCGGTCCTTCGACGCCCTCGTTGACGCTGGCCCACCCTGCCACGACGTACTCTTTAGCCGCATCGAGTGGCTTGCCGGTTTTCAGTACGGTCAGGTTCGAGATGCGGCTGCCGATGGCCTTGCCGATGTCGATGTCGTAGCCGAGCCCGCCGGAGCGGACCATGTCGCCGCCCTGCTGATAGTACGGGTCGGGATGGAAAATGTTGTCGGCAACGTCTTCGAGAACTTCCTTCAACCGCGCTCCGGTCATCATCATCCGGTAGCAGGCTGGGTAACTCATCGCGGTGGCGTTGGTGACGTCCTCAAACGTGATGTCTTGGCCCGGCAGTAGCGACGTGCCCCAGCGGATGCCCGGCGACAACGCGATCTCGGCGTCGCGCTGCTCCAGGATCGCATCACAGATGACGTTGTCGAGCGTGCCGTTGAAGTTGCCGCGCCGGTAGAGCAGCGCGTCGGTCTTGCCGAGTACGCGGGTTAGGTCCTTGACGTATGGCGCGCGGTGCTTGGTGATCAATGCGGCCATCTCAGCATCTGGCGTTATTGCGTCCGAGAAGACCGGGATCAGGCGGTACTTGAAGCCCTTGATCTCCTTGCCCTGCACGTCGAGATCAAGTCGGGAGAGGAACTTGCCGTGGCAACCGGAGGCGACCAGCAGCGTCTTGCCAACCTTGGTCACTTCCGGGCAAGCGTCGTGCGTATGACCGGTTAGGCAGACGTCGATCCCACTGACTTGCGACACCATCTTGCGGTCAACATCAAAGCCGTTGTGCGACAGCAGCACCACAAGATCAGCGCCTGCCGCTTTGGCCTTGTCGACTTCTTTCTGCATCTCGGTTTCGCGCAACCCGAAGGTCCAATTCGGGATCATCCAACGCGGGTTGGCGATCGGCGTGAACGGCAGCGCCTGGCCGATCACCGCAATCTTCACGCCGCCGCGCTCGAACATCTTCTGAGCCGGGAAAACCGCGTCCTCGAATTCCTTTTCACGAATGTTCTGGGCCAGTAGCGGAAACGGCAACGACTTGACGATCTCGTTGACGCGCTTCTCGCCGAGTGTGAATTCCCAGTGCGCGGTCATCGCATCCGGCTTCAGCAAATTCATGCAATCGACCATGTCCTGGCCCAGCGTCTTGTGCGACGTCCAGCTGTTCGTCCAGGTGTCGCCGCCATCCAGCAGCAACACCTTGCCGTCGCGCTCGGCACGGATCGCCTTGATCAGCGTCGCCATCCGGTCGAGCCCGCCCATGCGGCCATAGTTGCGAGCAAGGTTGGTAAAATCTACGAACGTATGAGCGTGTGCATCGGCCGATCCGGGGAGCAGCTTGAACGTCTTGAGATACTCATCCCCGACAATGTGCGGCACGATCCCCCGGTTGCTACCGACGCCGATGTTGACCGCCGGTTCGCGGAAATACAGCGGCATCAGCTGACCATGCAGATCGGTTAGATGCAACAGCGTGACGTTGCCGGTTCCCTCGAACTTCAACAAATCCGACTGGCTGAGGCGGCCCTGGGCAGCGGCCGTGCCAAGGGAACGATGCGCACCGCCAGCGGTGAGCAATGCGGCAGCCGACGTTGCTGTTAGAAAATCACGACGTGAGATCATCGGGGGGTACTCGGGGTTAGCGTCGCATCCAGTTGGCATTAACACATAGATGAATTAGCATGTATATATACAAACTTGCAACAGTGACGATTCAAGTGTTAGAAGAAATTCAGGAATCATTTTACCAGTCGAACAGGTGACGGGGAGCTTATGGCGAAAAACATCGGACAGGAGATCGAGGACGCGCTCGACGATGGCCGAGAGGTGTCCCCTGAGCTACACAACTTGATGCAAAAAGCGCGCAAAGCGAGCGACTTTTTAAAGGCCCTCGGGCACGAGAACCGCCTGGTCATCCTATGCCTGCTGGCTGAACGCGAGCGGTCTGTTACGGAACTTGAAGGGTTGCTGGCGCTCAGTCAGGCCACCGTTTCCCAGCAGCTCGCCCGGTTGCGCCACGAAGGCCTTGTCGAGCCGCGCCGTGATGGGCGGGCGATGTATTACAGCATCGCCGACGAGACGACGAAGCGCTTCATCCAAGCCATCTACGACAAGTTTTGCCGTACTTGAAGGCTCACTGCCTCCCCTGACGATCTAAATCGGAGCCGCAGTATCTTGGGACTCACTTGGGACTGGGCAATCGCTGGTGGATTTCTTGCAGGTGCCATCGCAGGGGGTGCCGCCCGTTTTGGTCGCCTCTGCACGATGGGTGCCGTTGAAGATGCCTTGATCGCTCGCGATCTCCGCGCGGCCAAAGCCTGGGGTCTAGCTATCGCTGCAGCGATTGGCTTCACGCAATTGTTTGCGGGCCTCGGCTGGGTCGACCTCGGTCGTGCCTCTTACGCCAACCCGCAAGTGCATGTCCTGGGCTCGCTGCTCGGCGGCGCATTGTTCGGCCTTGGCATGTCATTGGTCGGAACCTGCAGTTTTGGATTGCTGCTCCGTGCGGGCGGTGGCGATCTCAGGGCACTGGTGACAGCGTCAGTGGCAGGGATTTTTGCGTTCGCACTGACAACAGGCGCATTGGCTGCCATTCGTGATCCGTTGTTGGCCATTGGCGTGGCTGATCTTGGCACTCCAGGCCGCTCGCAACTGGGCGTGGCCGCACTCGTTGCAGCACTCGCGGCACTTGCGCTGGCTGATAAGCGACTCCGCCGACGCCCAAGAATGCTCGCTTCAGCGGTGTTGCTCGGGCTCGCGGTTGCCATGGGCTGGCTGACAACAAGTCGCGCCGTTGATGCAATGTCGTTAGATCGGCCGGAAAGTTTAACATTCGTTGCGCCAGTTGGTCGGGCGTTGCTACAGTTCATGACGGTTCCGTTCCGCCATGTCGGCTTTGGCATCGCGGCGGTGTTTGGTGTCCTGGCAGCAGCAATTATAGTGGCCGTGGCCCGACGGGAGTTTCGCTGGGAAGCCTTTGATGACGGTCACGAAATGCGCCGACATCTGCTGGGAGCCTGCCTGATGGGGATCGGCGGTGTGCTGGCGCAAGGTTGCACGATCGGCCAAGGGCTGAGCGCCGCAAGTGTGCTGTCGTATTCGGCGCCACTTTTTATTGTCGGTCTCCTGGTTGGCGCGAAACTTGGCTTGCAGCACCTGATCGAGGGAAGCTCGCTGTGGCGGTTAGGGCGCACGCCGAATTGATCAGCCCCTCAAATCGACATCGTTGGCCCTTCAAACCGAATAGAATAGGGTAGTGCAAGGCACGAGACGGCTTAAGGGGAAGTGCAATGCGGACGACGGCTGCCTGGATAGTGTCGCCTGCTGCAAGATCTGTGGTTGGCGGGATATTGTGCTGCGCTCTCGCGTGGCCGAGCCAGGCTGCAGATTTGGCATTCGGTGAGTATCTGGCTGGGGAGTGCCTCACGTGCCATCGCAAAGACGGGCAAGACAAAGGCATCCCATCAATCATCGGATGGCCGACCGATCAGTTCGTCGCGGTGCTACAATCGTATAAGCAGAAGGACCGCCCGAACCAAGTCATGCAATCAGTGACAGCTGGCCTCGGGGATCCGGAAATGCAAGCGCTCGCCGCCTATTACGCGAGCCTGAAGCCGAAATGAATTTAGCCGGTCAGTATGCTATAAACAAAAAATTCGAGGAGGAACGACATGTCGATCAATAGGCGCATTTTTCTTGGTGGCTCAAGCGCTGCCGTTGGCTTCTGGACGCTTGGTGCGCCAGCTGTGCTCGGCCAGGCTAAGCCACGGGTGGTGGTGATTGGCGGCGGTGCGGGGGGCGCAACGGCTGCCAAGTACATCGCTAAAGATGCCAAGGGTGCGATTGACGTCGTGCTGGTTGAGCCGGCGAAACAGTACGTGACCTGTTTCCATTCCAATCTCGTGCTCGGCGGCTACAAGTCGATGGAGAACATCACGCACTCGTACGACAAGCTGGCATCGGCTTATGGCATCCAGATGAACTATCAGGCCGCCACCGCCATTGATCGCGAAAAGAAGCAGGTCAAACTGGCTGACGGATCAACGCTGAACTATGACAAGCTGATCGTGTCGCCCGGCATCGATCTGAAATACGACAGTGTTCCGGGCTGGAGCCAGGAGCACGAAGAGGCGATGCCGCATGCTTGGAAGGCCGGCAAACAAACGCAGATCCTGAAGTCACGTCTCGACGCGGTGCCCGACGGTGGCGTGATCGTGATGCTGGCACCGCCGAACCCCTATCGTTGCCCGCCCGGCCCCTATGAGCGCGTGTCAATGATGGCGCACACGCTGAAGGCGGCTGGCAAGAAGAAGTCCAAGATCATCGTGTTAGACCCGAAGGAAACGTTCTCCAAGCAGGGCCTATTCACGGAGGGCTGGGAGAAGCATTACGGTGGCATGGTCGAGTGGATCAACGCCAAAATCTATGATGGCATCAAGTCGGTCGATCCGAAGACCAATACGGTTGTGACCGGCTTCGAGACGTACAAGTCTGCAGCCCTCGTCAACGTTATTCCGGCGCAGATGGCTGGCAAAATTGCTCGCGATGCCGGTCTCGCCAATGCTAGTGGGTTCTGCCCGATCGATCCGGCCAGCATGAAGTCGGCCAACGATCCGAACATCTTCGTCATCGGTGACGCCTGTATTGCCGGGGATATGCCGAAGTCTGCCTTCTCGGCCAACAGCCAAGCCAAGGTTGCGGCCATGATCGTCCGCTCCGAATTGACTGGCGCGGCGACCTTCCCGGCGCGCTACAGCAACACCTGCTGGTCGTTGATTGCAACCGACGATACCGTCAAAGTTGGCGGTCGCTATGAGCCGAAGGATGGCAAGATCACGGCCAGCGAAACCTTCGTCTCCAAGACCGGCGAAACGGCCGACCTGCGTAAGCAGACTCAAGAAGAAAACGTCGGCTGGTACTCCGGCATTACTGCTGACATCTTCAGCTAGGAATTGGGAGTGTGCCCGCTCTAGCCAAAGCCTCGTCCGCATAGCACTATGCGGGCGGGGCGATTTGCCTTGCCGGAATCGAACGTGTGGAGGTTCCATGTATACGCAAGCGCTGAACACAAAAGACGTCCAGCCGGTGAAGGCCGAGGACCCGGCAAAACTGGCGGCGTTTCTGGCCCGCCTTGACGCTGAGGAACGCATCGAGGCCAATGACTGGATGCCGGAGCAGTATCGCCGTACCTTGATCCGGCAGATTTCGCAGCATGCACACTCTGAAATCATCGGCATGCAGCCGGAAGGCAATTGGGTCACGCGCGCGCCGACGCTGAAGCGCAAGGCGCAGCTACTCGCCAAGATCCAGGACGAGGCTGGCCATGGGCTGTATCTCTATTCGGCGGCGGAAACGCTGAACGTGACACGCGAGGAGCTGTTCCAGCAGTTGCTGTCCGGCCGCGCCAAGTATTCCTCGATCTTCAACTATCCGACGCTGACCTACGCCGATATGGGCGCGGTCGGCTGGCTGGTTGATGGCGCGGCGATTATGAACCAGATCCCGCTGTGCCGCTGCAGCTACGGCCCATATGCCCGCGCGATGATCCTGATCTGCAAGGAAGAATCGTTCCATCAGCGCCAGGGTTATGAGATCATGGTGGCAATGGCGAAAGGGTCGGCGGATCAGCGCCGCATGGCCCAGGATGCGCTGAACCGGTTCTGGTGGCCGTCGCTGATGATGTTCGGCCCGCCCGATACGGACAGCATGCATTCCGAGCAATCGATGGTCTGGAAGATCAAGCGGTTCTCCAATGACGGCCTGCGCCAAAAATTTATCGATGCCACCGTGCCGCAAGCCCATCATCTTGGGCTGACGTTCCCGGACAAGGATCTGACGTTCAACAAGGCGACAGGACACTGGCAGCACGGGCTGATCGACTGGGATGAATTCAAGCGCGTGATTGCGGGTGATGGTCCGTGCAACGTCCAGCGCCTCAAGCATCGCCGGACGGCCGAAGCTGAGGGCGCCTGGGTGCGTGAGGCGATGATGGCACATGCCGCCAAGAAAGCGGCCGTCAAGGCCGCGTGAGTGGATCACAAGGGTTCAGCAATGACCGAGACTCCGATCCCATTATGGGAAGTGTTCATTCGCCCGCGCAATGGCCTGTCGCATCGCCATGTCGGCTCGCTGCACGCGAGCGACGCCGAGATGGCGCTGCAGAACGCCCGTGATGTCTACACGCGCCGGGGCGAAACGTTTTCGATCTGGGTGATCCCGTCCTCGGCGATCATCGCGTCGGACCCTGGCGAAAAGGATGCGCTGTTCGAGCCGACCAGCACGAAGATCTACCGGCACCCGACGTTCTATGACGTGCCCGACGACGTCGGCCATATGTGAGGGCGCGATGACCAAAGACGCAACTCACCGGAACGCGGCATGGCTGATCCGGCTCGGGGACACATCGCTGGTGCTTGGCCATCGGCTGTCTGAGTGGTCGTCGCGCGCGCCGACGCTTGAGGAGGATATTGCGCTCTCCAATCTCGCCCTCGACCTGATTGGCCAGACGCGGGCGCTATATGGCCATGCCTGTGGTCTTGAAGGCGGCACGCGCGACGAAGACATGCTGGCCTATCGCCGCGCTGAGCACGAGTTCCGCAATCCGCTGCTGGTCGAACAACCGAACGGCAACTTCGCTGATACGATGGTTCGGCACCTGATCTTCGCCGCCTTCGCCCTGCCGTTGTTCGAAGCCTTGCGGCAATCGACCGACGAGGAAGTTGCAGGCATTGCCACCCGTTCTGCGCGCGAGCTGACCTATCACGTCCGCCATGCCAGCGAGTGGGTGATCCGGCTCGGCGATGGCACGCCAGAAAGCCGCACGAAAACCAGTACTGCGCTTGCCGAGCTCTGGCCGTACGTGCCCGAGTTGTTCGAGGCGGATGACCTAGATCGGCACGTCGCGACAAGCGGTTTTGGCGTCGATCCGTCGGCGTTGCGTGGGGTTTTTGATGCCACCATCGACCCGGTGCTAGAGCGGGCAAGCTTGAAGCGTCCGCGCGAGGTTTACGGTCAACGCGGTGGCAAACAGGGCCGTCACAGCGAACATCTCGGCCATATGCTGGCGACAATGCAGCACTTGCAGCGCGCCTATCCTGATGCGGTGTGGTGAGATGAACGCGACCCAACGCACACAGCGTCAATTGGCAGCCTGGGCGGCCGCTGCCCGCGTTGTTGACCCAGAAGTGCCGGTGCTGACGATTGCTGATTTGGGCATCCTGTACGAGGTTACCATTGGCGACGACGGCGCGGTTCGCGTGACGCTGTTGCCGACTTATTCCGGCTGTCCGGCGATGGGCGTGATTGCGCTGGGGGTTGAGATTGAGCTGGCCAAAGCGGGTTTCAACTCAAGCTCCGTCAAGCTGGCCAACAATCCGGCGTGGTCGACCGATATGATGAGCGACGAAGCGCGCGAAAAATTGCGGGCCTACGGCATCGCGCCGCCGGGACGTGGGGCGGGCAAGCGAGCGCTGTTTTCGACGCCGGATGTTAGTTGCCCGCGCTGCGGGTCTGCCGCGACTGAGCGGATTTCCGAGTTCGGCTCGACGGCGTGCAAGGCGCTGTGGCGCTGCACGTCGTGCCGCGAGCCGTTTGATTACTTCAAGTGCATCTGAGGGCGTCGATGAGTCAGTTCCATACATTGACGATTGCTGATGTCCGGCGCGAAACCGCCGACAGCGTATCGCTCGCGTTCGACGTGCCGACTGCGCTGAAACAAATGTTCGCGTTCGTTCCCGGCCAGTACTTGACCGTTCGAACTGTGCTGAACGGCCAGGAATGCCGCCGCTCTTATTCGATCTGCTCGGGGCTGACGGATGGCGAACTGCGCATTGCCATCAAGAAAGTTCCCGGCGGCAAGTTTTCGACATTGGCAAACGACAGCCTGCGGGTGGGGGCAACTCTGGACGTCATGCCGCCGGAGGGCCGGTTCACCGCTGCTCCGCCGTTCGCCGGGCATTTGGCGTTTTTTGCGGCGGGGTCGGGCATCACGCCGGTGTTGTCGATCATCCGCTCACTGTTGGTGGCCAATCCAGCCAGCCGCGCCACGCTGATTTATG
>JAYSVA010000487.1:0-2618 GCA_043718785.1 Hyphomicrobiaceae bacterium | reverse complement strand
TGCCTGCGTGGCAAACCGGCAGATGATAACTCTCCATGAAATTTTCCGCGAGAATCTTCCAGTTGGTGTCCCAGACATGGGCTTCACGGAAGGTCTCGACATAGGTTTCCATGCGGAAGTCACCAATCAGGCTTTCGACCTCGGCAAGACCGGACGCCGGTGGTGCCAGATCCGGATTGAGCGACACGAACAGCCAGCCCAGCCATTCAGCGGTGCGGATTTGCGGTAACTTATAGTTCTCCTTGCAGAAATCCGCATTCAGCGTCATCGCCGGGGCCGCGCGCAATGTGCCATCAAGATTGTAAGTCCAGCCGTGATAGGGGCAGACAATCGAACTCCGGTTGCCCGTCCCCTCCAGCAGCGTTGACATGCGGTGAAGGCAGACATTCGAGCGGGCCTGCAGCGAACCTTCACGGTCACGGATGACAAAAATTGGCTGACCAGCAAGATCGTAAGTGAGGTAGTCACCAACCTTGGGCAGGCTGTCGGCGCGGCCAACGCAGATCCACTCTCGGGTGAATATTTTTGCGACCTCGAGCCGCTCGAATTCCGCGCTGGCATAAACGCTCGGCGGCATGGCGCGGGCGTGTTCAAACGGGCTGCTGACGTTGGCAATCAACTCAGCAACGGGATCGATGCGCGTCACGTGTTGCACTCCTGCCGTCATTGGGATCGAGGACTGTGTTGGCACCATTGCCACTTTTTGAGCGTCAGGCAAGTAAACGCCAGATCGTGGTCAGGCCGCACCGGCCCGCTTGCCACCTCCCGCCCCGTATGAGAAAGCATCGGCAGCAGATTTAGTGCCGTGTTTCCGCCCATCTTGCGGGGGAACGGCAAGACGAGGTTCTCATGGCTGACCAACGCAAATTCTACATCACAACGCCGATTTTCTATCCGAACGGGGTGCCGCATATCGGGCATGCCTACACGGCGATTGCGACGGATGCGATTGCGCGTTTTGAGCGGCTTGATGGCGCGGATGTGCTGCATCTGACCGGTACCGACGAGCACGGCCTGAAGATGAAGCAGACCGCGATCAAGGAAGGTGTGACACCGCAAGCGCTGGCGGATCGCAACTCGGCGGTGTTCCAGGCGATGGAAGATCAGCTGACCATCACTTACGATGATTTCATCCGCACGACTGAGGGTCGCCATCACGAGGCTTGCGCCGCACTGTGGCAGCGGATGGAGGCAAATGGCGACGTCTATCTGGCCGCGTACAAGGGCTGGTACTCGGTGCGCCAGGAGGCGTATTTCGAGGAAGCCGAGACCACTGTCGGCACTGATGGCGTGCGCCGCGAACCGCTCGGCTCGCCGGTTGAATGGACCGAAGAGGAGACGTACTTCTTCAAGCTCTCGGCCTATGGCGACAAGCTGCTGGCGCACTATAAGGCGCACCCGGATTTCATTCTGCCAGTCGAACGGCGCAACGAGATTGTCAGCTTCGTCGAAGGCGGCCTGAAGGACCTCGCGATCTCGCGCGGCTCGCTGGACTGGGGCATCAAGGTACCCGGCAATCCAAAGCACGTGATGTATGTTTGGGTGGACGCGCTCAATAACTACGTCACGGCGACTGGGGTGCTCAACGGCGACGGCAAAAACCCGCGCGCGAAGTACTGGCCAGCCGACGTGCACGTGATCGGCAAGGACATCACGCGCTTCCACGCGGTGTACTGGCCGGCGTTCCTGATGAGCGCAAAACTACCGCTACCAGGGCGGATTTTCTCGCACGGGTTCCTCTATGACAAGGGGGAAAAAATGTCGAAATCGGTCGGTAACGTCATCGATCCGTTCGATCTCGTGCGGACGTTCGGTGCGGATCAGACGCGCTATTTTTTCCTCAGCGAGACACCGTTCGGGAACGACGGCACCTACAGCCACGAGCTGATCGTCGCCCGCATCAATGCCGATCTGGCGAACGGCCTGGGCAATCTCGCCCAGCGCTCGCTATCAATGATCGCCAAGAACTTTGGTGGCGTAGTGCCAACGCCCGGCCCGTTCACGGATGCCGACACGGCGTTCCTGGCGTCGGCTGACGCGCTGTATGGGCAGGCGCGCGCGGCCATGGATCGGCAAGGCATCAAGACTTATCTTGATGCAGTGTGGGCGGTGGTGCGCGAAGGCGACCGCTATTTCGCCAGCGAGAAGCCGTTCGACAAGGCCCACACGCTGGAACGGCAAGGCACCATCCTGTACGTCACGGCCGAAGTAGTGCGGCAGTTGACGATCCTGGCGCAACCCGCCGTGCCGACCGCCGCTGCTAAGCTGCTGGATTTCTTGGCCGTTGGCGAGGCGCGGACCTTCGCCGCGCTCGGCGAAAACGGTCGCCTGAAACCGGGTACCGTGCTGCCCACCCCGTCAGGTGTGTTCCCGCGTTGGGTTGACCCAGAAGAAGCCGCCCGCCGCGCCGGTCAGCCAAAGCCGGAGAAGGCGGCCAAGCAAGCGAAGAAGCAGGCGAAAGAAACCTAATGCGCTTGCAAAGACTTCTGTTAATGCGTAAGATGCAAATGATACGGATCTTGCTCATTGGATAAAGCGATGAAAGCAACCGCAGGCGAGATTGCCAAAAATTTCGGCCAGTTCGCTGATCGAGCTCTGGTGGAGCCGGTAAGCATCAC
>JAYSVA010000486.1:0-5667 GCA_043718785.1 Hyphomicrobiaceae bacterium | reverse complement strand
CATGCGCGCCAAGCGCCGCCTCGCCGCCTGGGACGACGCCTACCTCGCCAGCCTCATCGCCGGCGCAGGGTAAAAATCGTTCATGCGATTCCCCTGTCGATCTGTGCTCGCTCGGAGCACAACGTTGTCGCAAGCCTGCTCTGCTCATGGCGTAGGCTTAGGCTTCGGCGCAATCAGGTTTTCGCCGAAGCACGGCGCATCGCCGATCGAGGCGGCATGATCGCGCGGCGGCACAACAGTGATGTGGCTTTCCACCCACGGACCTGTTGCCCCCAGGTGGCCTGCACGGTGCCGCAAGTGGCAGGTAAAACCACGTCCAGCGGCCACCTGTTTAACCGCTTGGCGGCAGCCGTCATCGCTGAACAGGCACACGGCAGCGAATCCGTCAGCTTCTAGGGCTTCTGGCTTAATCCACGGAGCCATCACGCGGCTGAACCCGGTCCAGCCCAGCGGATGATCGCTGGAGAACAGCGTCGTGGCTGAGATCAGACGCCCCTCGCCAGCGATGATCGGGAGTGGGGTGCCGATATTGCGACGCCAGACCCGGGTGACGGCTTCAGCAATCTGACGTCGTGGATCTGATGCGCCATCCCGCCCAGCCGATACTGCAAACCGGGCAGCTAGAGGCGCAATCAGGCATGTGCCGACGATACCGACTAAGAACAGCCGCCGGGCGTTGGTGGCCACGGCGTCCGATGGTGGCGGCAGGCGGGCTGCGATCAAGATCGGCAGGCACAGAAAAACCGGCATCGCCCAAGCGGTCGCGCCGCGAAGATCGAACATCAGGGTGAGGGCAATGGTTAACAGATACGGCACCGCTATCAGCGTCACCAGTTCGGGCTCAAGACGACGCCGGTTAACCACGGCATCCAGCCGCGCTTGGCGCTTATGCACCCAGCCCATCCATAATCCGATCAGAACTGGTGGGAGGGCCAGTAGCGGTGTCATTAAAGCGAAGTTGAGCGCGAACGTACGGCCCTTGCGGTCAACGTTAAAGGCATAGCCGAGCGGCTGGGCTCGATGATCCAGCATCCATATGGCGTGCGGCGCCATCAACACGGCAAACGTCAGCACGGCCACGTAGGGCGCGAGGCCGGAGTAGAAACGGCGGCGCGACGGACTGACCAGCGAGGCCAGCAGGCAGGCCGCAAGCAACAGCCCCGAGTAGTACTTGGCCAGCATGCTGGCGGCGCACGCGGCACCGAACAGCACGCCGCGCAGCCACGTCGGCCGTTCCAGCGCCAGCAGAAACGTGAGGATGGTAAGCGGCCACAGCGAAATCAGGATTGAGTTGTGGTTGAGCTTGATGCCCATAAATACGTAAGGCAGTGCGCCGAACAAAGCCAACGCCAGGAAGGCCGACCGGTGGTCCAGGGCAATGCGGGCGATCCGCCAGACCGCGAACGCGCCGACGGCGATGTTCAGCCCAGTTAGTGCCGCGATGCTGACAGGGTGGATCGGCAGCACGGCGAACCACAGCTTCAACAGCCATGGCAGCAGCGGTGGATGTTTCCAGAAGCCAAGGCTCCAGGGTGTTTGGCTCCACATCACGGCTTCGGTGGTGTCGTGGTGCACGAAATCGAGCGGGCGGAGGGCGATCGTTAACAGACAGCCCGCCAGTGCCAGACACGCGAACGTCAGCCACGAGACGCGCGCGGGCCGCTGGTGCTCAAGCGGAACGTTGGGCTGACTTGATGTCAACGGTGACAAACCAGCCTTCGAAAGGGCAGCAAACTTTGGCACCGGATGTCTCGTTAAATGGACCGTGATCGCTGATCGACCGTATCGCTCGTAAACGAGGCGCGTTACGGCATTGCGACGCTACAGCAGCGCTTGCAGTATAGCTGTTTTTTGCAGCCTGAGACTGGACTAAAAGTCGGGTACCAACCTAGTCGACGCCGTCGGACTATTGTGCCTGTCCAGCATGAGCCAAAACATCCGACCAAGCGGCGTTGCGGGCAAACTGCGCCTGGATATACGTGCAGGTCGGCACGATCTTGGTGCCCTCAGCGCGGGCGTCGGCGACGAGACGCTCGACCAGGGCTTTGGCGATGCCGGTGCCGCGCATCGTGTCCGGTGCGAACGTGTGGTCAGCGGTGATCTGCGTCGGGCTGGTGCGCACGAACGTTAGTTCGGCTTCGCCCTCGACGCCCTCAATCAGGCCGACATAGCGGCCTTTGGCTAAGGTCATTTCACGGCTGATGGCAATGTTCGGCATGGTGGGCTCTGTATGTGGTCGCTGCACTAACGAAAGAGGCCCCATCTTCGCAGATAGGGCCTCCCGATGTCACGTTATACTGTCCGACTTAATCGCGCTCACCGAAGATGTTCAGCATTGAAGTGAACATGTTGATGAAATTTACGTAGAGTGAAAGCGCGCCAATGATGGCACCTTTCGATGCGGCGGTCGCATCGTGGAAAATTGCGTAGTATTCATCCTTGATACCCTGCGTGTGGTGTGCGGTCAGACCTGCCGAAACAAGTAATACCAACCCGCTCATGAGCAAGTTAACTTGTGGCCACTGCATGATCCAGCCAACGATCCCGACGATGATCGCACCAAACAAGCCCATGATCAGGAAAGAACCCCAACCCGACAGATCGCGCTTTGTGGTGTATCCCCACAAGCTAAGCGCGGCAAACGAAGCCGATGTCGCGAAGAAAGCCGATGAAATCGAACCCATTTTGAAGATGAGCAGGATCGACGAGAGCGATACGCCCATAATGGCCGAGAATGCCCAGAACGAAGCCTGCGCCGCACCGACACTCATTTTATGAATGCGGAAGCCGAGAAATAAAGAGAACACAAGCGGAGCGAACATCAGGGCGTACTTCAACGGGCTTGTGTAAAGCATCTGGCCAAACGGGGTCAGCGCAGCGTGACCTGCCCGACCGACGACACCGCCGGTTGCAGCATAGTTGGTTGCGTAAGCAGCCAAGCCACTGACGGCGACGCCGCCTGCCATGTAGTTATAGACGCGGAGCATGTAGCTACGCAGCCCCTGATCAACCACCGCGCCTGATTGGCGCACGGTGCCAGACTGCGCATAGTTGTTGTCAAACTGAGCCATTGCGGATTTCCCCTACGGAGTTCCAGTTACAAATTCGTTCGACCGAGTCACCCAATTTAGGTGTGGCCGATATACTCAATATGGACCGAGCTGACGTGTAAAACAAGGCCATCAAACCTGATTATTTTGAGCAGCAACATTAAGATTTGTTGATCTTGTAGCCCGAAACAAACGTGCAGCCGTCAACTGGCTGGTTCCCGAACGGATGCTCGATTTTATACACGAGTCCGCAGGTCAGCACAACTGAAGGTTGCCGATTTATTTCATACTGGTCCCAGCCTTCTTTCAGGTTGGCCCAATAGACGTTGTGCTCGGCAGGTTGGTCGACGACTCCTCGCCCTCGCAGCTTGGCAAGGTCGGCAAGATCGACCTTATCAAGGTCTTGGGGAACGGCGTCTGCCCTGCTGTTATGGAGGCCATTGACCGACAGTGGTTCGTTGAGTTACGCGGCAGGAATGGCGCTGGCCTGCGCCTGAAACTAAAACCAACCGGCAAGTGAGTTGTATCCGTGAGTGATGCCAATCCGTTGACCCACCTGAATGAGCGCGGTGAAGCGCGGATGGTCGACGTATCCGATAAGTCCGTCACGGCACGTGAGGCGATTGCGGCTGGTTTCGTCGCAATGCTGCCGGAGACACTGGCGCTGGTTATGGCAGGTGACGCCAAGAAGGGCGATGTGCTCGCCACCGCACGGATTGCCGGCATCATGGCCGCCAAGAAGACGCACGAGCTGATCCCGCTTTGCCATCCGTTGCCGATCACCAAGGCGACTGTCGATTTTGAAGTTTCGCATCAGCCGGTCGGCATTCACGTGCAGGCGCTGGTCAAGGTCACCGGCCAGACCGGTGTCGAGATGGAGGCGCTGACGGCGGTGTCTGTCGCTTGCCTGACGATCTACGACATGCTGAAGGCCGTTGATAAAGGCATGATCCTGTCAGACATCCGGCTGATCGAGAAAACTGGTGGCCGCTCCGGCACTTATCGGGCACCTGAACGCTCGGCCGTGCAAGCTGCATCCGCAAAGCCCGCCGCTCCAAAGAAAGCCTAGACGATGGCGTTGCTATCTGTTGATGAGGCGATGGCGCTGCTGTTGGCCGACGTGCAGCCATTGCCGGGTGAGCCAGTATCGCTGATGGACGCCCGCCGACGCGTTCTCGCAGGCCCGATCAGCGCCAACCGCACGCAGCCGCCCTTCGACGTCTCGGCAATGGACGGTTACGCCGTCCGCGCCGCCGATGTTGCCACAGTCTCAGCGGCGCAACCGGCTAAGCTCAAACTGATCGGCGTGTCGGCTGCGGGTCAGCGCTTCGTTGGGCGAGTGGAGCCGGGCACGGCAGTGCGCATTTTCACAGGAGCGCCAGTGCCCGAGGGGGCCGATGCCATTGTTGTCCAGGAAAACACGGCGCGTGACCCGCATGATCCGCACACCATCACCGTCAATGACGGCGTGCCTGAAGCCGCCCACCTGCGCCGCGCTGGCGGCGATTTTCGCACCGGCGACAAACTGCTGGAAGCCGGTCGCCGCCTCAGTGCCCGCGAAATCACACTCGCCGCGAGTATGGGGCACCCCACGGTCAATGTCCGCCGCCGTCCGCGCATCGCCATCATCGCCACCGGCAATGAGTTGGTGTTGCCGGGTGCCAACTGCGGACCGGACCAGATTGTCTGCTCGAACCCCTATGGCGTGGCGTTCCTGGCGACGGGCGCTGGGGCCGATGTCACCTTCCTTGGCATAGCTGGCGATACGCGCGCTGAACTAAACGCCAAGCTCGATGCTGCAGCGGAGGCCGACATTGTCGTCACCATCGGCGGCGCATCGGTTGGCGATCACGATCTGGTTGCGCCAGTGCTGACGGCACGCGGCATGACGCCCGCGTTCTGGAAAATCGCGATGCGGCCGGGCAAACCCTTGTTGTTCGGACGCTTAGGCGGGCAGCGTTTCCTCGGCTTGCCCGGCAACCCGGTGTCGGCGTTGATTTGCGCCCGCGTTTTCCTGGTGCCGCTGATCGAGCGGCTGACCGGGCTTGCGACGTCAGCGTCGGCCCCCAGGCAGGTACCCTGTGCGCCGCCACTGGAGGCCACCGGCCCGCGCACCCATTACATGCGCGCCGTGATCGGCCCGAACGAGCGTGGCGATGAGGTCGTTACGCCGTTGCGCAGCCAGGACAGTTCGCTGCTGTCGGTGCTCAACCAGGCGAATTGCCTGCTGGTCCGCCCCGCCAATGGCCCATCACTGCTGTCTGGTGCGCTGGTGCCCATATTGCCGCTGGATTTTTGATGCGCCATACAGCAATTGCCATGGATCGGCGTACTAGCAGCCAGGAAGTTAACACGTGTCGGTAAAGCAGAGATTTTGGGGGGCAGGTCTGTACGGTCTGCTCTTTGGTACGTTGGCGTTGGGCGTTATGCCAGACGCAGCGCTGGCGCAGCGCAAGACAAAAGAAGCGCCGCCACCGCTTGATGCCAGCATTCCAGCAGCGATTGCCCGCTGCGGCATGGCTTATGGCAATGCGCTCTCAGTGCAAGTTCGCCCGGCGATGGCCGCTGATTGGTCGCGCGCGGCTGAGGCGATTAATGCGCCGAGCCCAGGTTGGCC
>JAYSVA010000485.1:0-5676 GCA_043718785.1 Hyphomicrobiaceae bacterium | reverse complement strand
CGCGCGGCTACCGCTCGCTCCGCAACCTCAAAGCCATCACCTACCTCATCGCCGGAAAACTGGATTTGCGGCTACCCACTTGAAACAGCGAAGAGCCTTAATAAGTAGGTTGGGTTAGCAGGCCGATATCGTCGAGATAATGCTCCGGCGTCCGTTCCTGCGTAACCCAACATTCCCCGGCCAGAGCTTAGCAAGTTGTTGGGTTACGCGGGGATTGGATCACTCACCCTATCCGCAAAATTCGTGGCCCGCTAACCCAACAGGCAGCAGCAGGGGACCGTTGGACACGGCTAGGACTCGGAGTTGGTGGCAGATGATCCGTTAGCGCATGGCCCAACCGTAGGGCGCAATAGCCCTCTTGCGTATTGCGCCGTCTGTCCGCGCATTCCGTAGCTGCGGCAAAAGCGGCAGCAGAACCGGAGGACGTCCCATTAGCATTTCGCCCGGTCGCGGCGGGATACGCAAGAGGGCTATCCCGCCCTACGTGCTCAAACTTGCCGCGCGCGCCACAATCACAGGTGTCATCCTGGGCCTTGTGCGGACAAGCCCGAGGATGACACCTGTGGGGTTGAACCAGCGGCGGGATACGCAAGGGGCGATCCCGCCTTACAAATTAACCATCCGAATAAAGAATGTCGCTAAAGTTATCCCCGCCCCTTTGGGCCGTGAGATTATGCAGGTGTTCTGCCCCACGAGGGTGTCGCTACCGGTGCGTTACGGTCGCGTGAGGGTGGAACCGGAACCAACTGAGTGGTGCAGGACGCGACCTGGACCTTTCGGGGGCGCTGCGGTTTGCCGGCATCGAAAGATGCGGGCTGGCTTGCGACCACGTAAGAACCGAGCCTTATAATAGTTCCGATGCAATCCGAGCCATCAGGCAAGGTGGCAGATTGCATACCAAAGCCAGTGGCGGCCGATGCCGTAACTGTTTGACTACCAGGGAAGACCCTACGGCATCCGCCGCCTGGCCCCTCGGACTGAAGCATACCCGGAACGCCGCTGGCGTGTCCGGATTTAGGCGTGTCCGGATCAAGTCATGCGGGCGGGGTATACTGGGCAATCAACCGCAGTGCAGCGCCACCCTCAATGCTTGATCCCCAGGAACATTTGGCCGACGGCGGGGTCGGCGAGGAGGTCGGCGGCGGGGCGTTCCATGGTGGTTTGGCCTTGCACCAGGACTAGGCCGTAGTCAGACATTGCCAGCGCCGAGCGGGCGTTCTGCTCGACCATCAGGATGGTCACGCCTTTGGCGCGCAGTTCGTGCAGCACGGCGAACAGGTCCTTGACCATCAGCGGCGACAGGCCGATGGACGGCTCGTCTATCAGCATCATCTTGGGGTCGAGTAGCAGCGCCCGGGCAATCTCCAGCGTCTTTTGCTGGCCGCCTGAGAGGGTCATCGCCTGCATGTGCGCCTTCTCGCGCAACATCGGGAACCGTTCGAGCACCACCTCGATCCGCTCCTTCATGTTGACGGAAGAGGGCGCTGAGATGCCGCCGAGCTCGAGGTTATGCAGCACCGAGAGTTCCGGAAAAATGTTGCGGCCCTGCGGCACGTAGGTGATGCCGCGCGCGAGCATGTCACGCGGGGACTTGTTGTGGATTTCCTCGCCCGCGAACGTGATGCTGCCAGACTTCACCGGCAGCAAGCCGAACACGGTTTTGAACACCGTCGATTTGCCCGCGCCATTCGGGCCGATCACGGTGGTGATCGCGCCCCGGTTGATGCTAGCCGTCGTGCCCTTGAGGATCATCATCTGGCCGTAACCGGCGATGACATCCTTCAGCAGCAGGATCGGCTCCGGCTTGGCGACGGCGGATGCAGACGCTGTAAGCGGCCCAAGCGACGGCAGCGGCGGAACCGGCGTTGGTTCGTAGGTTTCAGTTGCCAAGATACGCCTCGATGACGCGTTGGTCGCGACGGACGGTTTCGGGGTCGCCTTCGGCGAGGATTTTACCTTCGGCCAGAACGATCAGACGGGTGCACAGCGCCATGACGAAATCCATGTTGTGCTCAATGACAACGAAGGTGGCTCCGGTCGTGCGGTTGAGCTCGACCAGGCGTTCGCGCAGGATCGCCAGCATCGTCAGATTGACGCCGCCTGCTGGCTCATCGAGGAAGACAACGCGAGGACCCGCCATGAACGCCATGGCGCAATCGAGCAGCTTCTGCTGGCCGTACGACAGCGATCCAGCCGTGGCACTGCGCAGATGGGCGAGCTTGAAGAACTCGATCATCTGGTCGGCTTTGGCGGCAAGGCCAGCATCGCCCGGCCCGAACAGACGGGACAATTTGTTGCCAACGTGCTCCTGCCCAGCGAGGATCAGGTTCTCGTGCACGGTGAGCTTCGGGAACACCTGCAGCAGCTGAAACGTGCGGCTGATGCCGAGGCGGTTGAGTTCGCTCGGGCGCTTGTTGGTGACGTCAATGCCACCAACATGGACACTGCCGGTGGTCGGCTCAAGTTGGCCGAGGATGCAATTGAACAGCGTGGTTTTGCCAGAGCCATTCGGGCCGATCACGCCGAGGATTTCGCCCTCGCGGACCTCGAACGACACGCCGTTGACGGCATGAACGCCGCCGAATGACTTCGAGATGTCGCGCACCGTCAACACCGCTTGGCCGGGTTGTTTTTGGCCCGGCTTCAAGGCGTCATGGCTCATCGCAACGGCGCTCATGTCTTCACCTCCGCAGCCTTGGCGTCAGCCGAAGAGGCTGCATCAGGGATAATCGCTCCGGCAGCGCTATTGGTCGGTGGCCGGCGCCTGGCGATCAGATTCTGAACAATGCCAACGATGCCGCCGGGTGCGAGCGCAATCATCACGATGACCAGCAAAGCGAACAGAATGGGCGCGAGCCCTTGATAGGCACGCAGCCACTCCGGCAATAGAACGCCGACTGCTGCGCCAATGAACGGGCCCAAGAATGTCCCCATGCCGCCGATCACGATCATCAGAAGGTACATCAGCGACGGTCCGAGCGAGAACGGTGCGGGATCGATGAATTCGACCAATGGTGCGTACAGCGATCCAGCGAAGCCGCCGTAAGCCGAGCCGATGGCGAACGCGAACAATTTGTAGTTGCGCACATCGATGCCGAGGCTTTCAGCGCGGAGGGCGTTCTCGCGCAATGCCGTGAACGCGCGCCCCCACGGCGAACGCAGCAGCCACCACATCACCGCCGCCATGATCGCCGTGACGATCATCACGAAATAATAGTAGCTCAGGGCCGGTCGCGTCTTGATGCCGAAGAACACCGGCCGCGCGATATCCTGGATGCCGGAAACGCCGCCGGTCAACCACTGTTCGTTGCGGATGAGCAGCCAGACGAAGATCGTGAAGGCCAGGGTGACGAAGGCGAGGTAATGCGCCTGCACGCGCAAGGCCGGGAAGCCCAGGAGGAAGCCGACGGCGAAACACAGCAGCCCGGAGGCGAAGAACGCCAATACCCAGTGAAATCCAGCCTGGGTCAGCAGCGCCGTGGTGTAGGCACCGATGCCGAGAAATGCGGCCTGGGCCAGCGTTTCCTGGCCAGCATAACCCATGATCAGGTTGACGCCCATCGCAGCCACTGCCGTAACGAGCCACAGCGACAGAATGAAAATTCCGTAGCGCTTGAGGCCGGTCCAAGGGATGCCATAGCCGGTCAAATCTAGCGGCAGCAGCACGAATAGCAAAACCGTCAGCAGAATGGCTGGAACTTTGAATTGTGACAGGGTCATACCGTGCGCCCCTCTTTACGGCCAACGAGGCCCTGCGGACGGAGCAAGATGATCAGGACCAAGAGTGCCAGCGGCACCGCCTGTCGGTAGGCTGTGGAGATGTAAGCCGCCGCCAAATTGTCGACGACGCCCAAAACCAATCCACCGACGATGGCGCCGCGCACCTGGTTGAAGCCGCCAATGATCGCCGCCACGAAGGCGGCGATGCCGAGCGTTTCGCCGCTTGAGAACTTGGCGAATTGGATCGGCGACACCAGGATCGACGCCACAGCAGCCAATGCCGCATTAATCAGGAACGTGTAGAGGATCATTCGGTCGACGTTGATGCCAAGGATCTTCGCCACGGAGGGGTTCTGCGCCGTTGCCTGCATCATCCGGCCGGTCAACGTGCGCGCGAGGAACCAGTTCAACGCCAGAATGGTGCCGAGCGCCACGACGATCACCCCGATCTGCGACAGCGAGATCGTCAGCCCGGCGAACGACAGCGGCGTGTCCGGCAGGATCGTCGGGAACGGTTGCGCCTCAGCACTGTAGAGGTCCTTGACGCCGTCCTTGAGCAGAATGCCAACGCCAAGGGTTGACATCACCAGGGCCAATCCAGGACGCCCGAGCAGCGGGTCAACAATGACGGATTTGAACACCACACCGAGAATTAGCATCGACACGAGGATAGCGGCGAGGCAGGCGAGCCAGAACGGGAAGGCGAGAAACTTCATGCACGCCAGGGCCACGAAGGCCGGCATCATCACAAACTCGCCCTGGGCGAAATTGATGGTCTGGGAAGTCTGCCAGAGCAGCGTGAAACCGATGGCCGCGAGGGCGTAGATTGATCCCGTCGCGAGCCCGGCTATTACGAGCTGCATAAAATCGGTCATAGGCTCACCCGAACGCGGCACAAGTTGGCGCTGTAAAACGCGTCGCTGACTTGAGATCTTGGAACCACGGGCAGTTACAACCTGCCCGTGGGATTTCCAGAACTGCGCGTTACTTCAGCTTCGGCAGGGTCTTGCTGATGATCTGCTTGCCGTCCTTGACTTCGGCGAGGAACGAAATCCGGTCGATTTCGCCGGTCTCATCCCAGCTGGCGTCGATCAGAATGCCCGGTTCTTTGTCCGCCGTGATGGTCAGGCCGCGCAACGCCGCAGCGATGGCCTTGGCGTCCCACTTGCCGGCCTTCTCAACGGCAGCTTTCAGCATGTACGGGGCGATGTAGCCCTTCATGCCGTTGTGGTCGGAGGCGTACTTGAAGCGTTCGTTGAACTTCTTCGCAAACGCTTTGACCAGCGGGATGTCTGCATCAACGGTCAGGCCGACGTGGCCGCGCACGCCGTTGGCGGCATCTTTGGCGAGGTCGATGACCTTTTGGCCGAGCAGCGTGGTTTCGCCGATCAGCGGCTTGTCAACGCCTTGCTTCTTGGCTTCGATCAGGAAGCGGGCGCTTTCTTCTTCGGTCAGATAAACGAAGATCGCATCGGCGTTGGCACCCTTGACCTTGATGACGTCGGGCGCGAAGTCGGCCTGGCCCGGTTCGGTCGAGAGGTCGGCAACGATCTTGATGCCACGCTTTTCGAGTTCAGGGATGATGGCGTTGCGACCGCCCTTGCCGAAGTCATTGTTCTGGTAAACGACGGCGACGGTCTTCGCCTTGACATCGTCGGCAATGTACTTCGAGATTTTCGGCATCGACACGTTCTGGCCGAACGACGTGCGGAAGATGTACTTCGAACCCTGCGCGGTCAGGTTGCCAGCTTCGCCGCCAATGATCTGCGGGATTTCAGCTTCGGCGGTCAACTTCAGCGTGGCGCTGACGGAGCCCGAATAGATCGGTCCAAAGATGGCGAATGGCTTGTCGTCGATGGCGCGTTGAACGCCAGCGCGGGCCTTGCCAGGATCGGAACCAGTGTCCTGGTAGTCGAGTTCGATCTTCTTGCCGAGGATGCCGCCTTTGGCGTTGAT
>JAYSVA010000484.1:0-2624 GCA_043718785.1 Hyphomicrobiaceae bacterium | reverse complement strand
TAGCCCATCATGCGGCCTGGTGTGGCACAGGCGGGCGCGGCATTCTTGCTATCGATCTTGACCGACGGCAGGCCGTTAGCGTTCGCAGCGGCTGGGCTTAGCGCGATGCTAAGGCCGAGCGCTGATACAGCCACGGCTTTGGACACAAATGACGTCATGAGGACACCCGTACAATTCTAATGACAGGATGAATGCGCATAAACGCACTCCCCTCGGCACATCTAAGGGGATTAACCTTAACGATGCGTTACCATGCAACCAATGCGGAGATAAATTCGAAGCGGCCCGAACTTCCACCGAGCATGACATATCCGCAATGTTTGCGGCATGAGTTGGGGCGGTATGGGGAGAAATTGCGGCGGCGGGCTTTATGACCAAGAAATGTTTACGGCGCTGAGCAATTTTTACCGAGTGCGCACGATTTCAATGCCGACCGCGCGGCAGGCTGGCAGCACATCCGGCTTTTCGATGGTGACCCGGGCGGACAGCACCCGTCGGTCCTCGAGGCAGCCCTCGGCAATGCGTTCGGCGAGGGTTTCGATCAGGTTGGTGTGACCGGCATCGACGGCCGCCCGCACCGTGCTAATCGCGTGGTCGTAGTCGTAGACCTGTTCGATTTGATCCGACCGGCCGTCGTAGTCGTCTTGCACATCCAGTTCGAGCGAGACGACAATGCGCTGCTCGTAGCGCTTTTCATGCTCGTAGACGCCAATCGAGCCGATCAGTTCCATGCCGCGCACAAACACACGGCGCAGCTGCCCGGATTTGTTGAGACCCGACTTCAGCGAGCCTGAGGCGGCGCGGTTGGATGGCATTTGGGCTCAGGCTTTCGCGGGCTGGGTGGCGGGCTTTGTCGCGGTTTCGTCGGGACGCCAGCTGAGATGCTGACCGCCATCGAGTGCGATCATCTGGCCGGTCATTGACGGGGCGTCAAGGATGAAGCGCACGGCAGCCGCGATCTCGTCGGGTGAGGTGGCGCGGGATAACGGCGTGCTTGCTGCCTCGCGAGCGAAGTCTGCATCGGTCTGGTGGATGCTTTTCAGCACCGGGCCAGGACCGATGCCGTTGACGCGAATGCGCGGTGCGAGCGCTTGCGCCATCAGCCGGGTTGCATCCCACAGGCCCTGCTTTGATAGCGTGTAGGAAAAGAACTCTGGTGTCGGCCGCCACACCCGCTGGTCGATGATGTTGATAATGTTGCCGGATTTGCCGTCGGGCAATGCTGACGCGAAAGCCTGGGCCAGAAACACCGGCGCGCGCAAGTTGACGTCGACGTGCCGGGTCCAGTCGGCAGGCGTCAGTGTTCCGAGGTCGTCGAAATGGAACTCGGAGGCGTTGTTGATCAGGCAACGCGGCGCACCCAGCAGCGCCACGCAGGCCGGAACCAGTGCCGCGACCTGCGCATGATCCGCCAGGTCGCCAGCCAGCGCCGCCGCCTTGACGCCCAACGCCTGCAGCTCCGCCACCAGCGCCAATGCCGGTTCGCGCGACGCCCGGTAGTGCACGCCAACGGACCAGCCGCGCCGCGCAAAATCCAGCGCTAGCACGCGCCCGATCCGCTGGCTCGCGCCCGTGATCAGAACAACAGGCGCGGCATTGAGCGAGGGCGAAAGCGGCATGTGCAATTAGCCTGAGCAGTTGGAGCAGCTAACGGCAGTATACTCGTTTCGCCTCGCACCGGATCCCCTCAATGGATCTCGTCCATCTTGTTCAGGGCGTCTTTCAGCTTGGCCATGTTGAAACCGGGGGCTTTCGCCATGTCTAGGATCACGGCTTCCTTGCGGGTCAGCAGATCGCAGGCAGCGGGGATCTTCGCCGCGACGTCGGCGGGAATAACGCAGGCACCGTGCCGGTCAGCGTGGATGAGATCGCCTGACTTGACGATCATGCCGGCAACGCGCACCTGCTTGCCATAGTCGGCCAGATGCACCCAGGCGTGGCTCGGCGCGATGGTGGCGGCCAGCGCGTTAAAGCCGGCGGCCCACTGTGGAATGTCGCGGATCGAGCCGTCGGTGACGACACCCTCGCAGCCGAGGCCCTTGTGGACGTTGCTCTGCACCTCGCCCCAGAACGCGCCGAAACCAACATCAGCCCCATCGAGATCCTGGATGACCATCACACTTGGTGCGGGTCCGCCGGATGCCACGTACTCATAGTAGGCGATGCGCTGCGCCTTGCCTGCGGCACCGGCGAGTTCATTCGTGTGCGTCGCCCGGATCGTCACGGTGCGGGCATAACCAACCATCGGCGGCATATCCGGAAACGGTGCCACCAGCGGCTTCGTCGTAAAGCCGGTGAGCCGGAACTTCGCATCGATGATCTCAAGCGCGTTGCAGATCGTCGGCGTGTCGAAGGTGCGGAGTTTGGCCAGGAGATCAGCAGGAAGCATGGATGGGCTCACGGTTGTGGGTGGTGATGCATCAGTTATGCGAGCATGGCATGCCGCCGTCAATGGTGCCAACGGCTTACGCGCCGTCTCAGTTTGAAAGCCGAGCCGAGACGCACCTCATCCCCCGGCCGCACAAGTGCGCCGGGAGATAAGGCCGAGGGAGTGTCGGGGCGGCGGAACTCGCCGGGGTAGTCCCGAGGTAGTAGGTTGCGGGTTCGACCGCCCCTTAGTTCAC
>JAYSVA010000483.1:0-5687 GCA_043718785.1 Hyphomicrobiaceae bacterium | reverse complement strand
CGTTCGACGTCCGCGACAACGAGATCGTGGCGCTGCTTGGCCGCAACGGCGCGGGCAAATCGACGGTGCTAAAAACCATCGTCGGCATCGCCCCGCCTGCCAGTGGCGAGATCATGCTGGGAACGGAAACGTTGGCTCGCCGCCCATCGGCAGAAGTGACCAAACGCGGCATCTCCTACGTGCCGCAAGGCCGTGGCCTGTTCGCCGGCATGAGCGTCGCCGAGAACATGGAACTCGGCCGCCTGAAGCGCCGCAACGGTAACGGCGTGTACTGGGAGGAGGAGAAGATCTTCCAGTTCTTCCCGCGCATCAAGGAGCGCTGGCGCTCGCCCGCCGACTACCTGTCCGGCGGCGAACAGCAGATGGTCGCCGTCGCCCGCGCCCTGTCCGGTGACACCCGCGTGCTGCTGCTGGATGAGCCGTTCGAAGGCCTCGCCCCGGCCATCGTCGAAGAACTGTTCGAAGCCTTCGACCGGTTGCGCCAAGAGGTGTCCATCGTCATCGTCGACCACCATCTCGACCTAGCACTGGCGCTGTCCGACCGCACGGTCGCCTTGGAGCGCGGACAGGTCGTGCACACCGGCCCGTCCAAGGCCCTGAGCGAGGACTTGGAACTCCGGCGGAAAGTGTTGTGGTTGTGAGGTAGGGGGGGCAGATCTCTTATACTGGCGAGCTAATCCGTTGCCTCTTTGCCACAAACTAAAACCCATCCTCCGCCTTCCCGGAATCCGTTTCGAGCGAAGCTCGATCCGGATGTCCGGGATCTTTGCCAGCTGAATGCGGAGTGAGATTTAGCCCCACGGCGACGGGAAAGACCCCGGACATCAGAACAGCGCGAGCGCTGATCTGATTCCGGGGAGGCGAATAATTGAAAGAGTTATCAGGCTCACTGGTACTACTTGTGAACAGCCGTTTCCAATTCCGGCAGGGGTGCCGCTGACAGGCGAAGCCCGAGCGAACGCATGACTTTCACAACGGTCGCTAGCTCTGGGTGGCCGTCTGAGCTCAACGCTTTGTACAGGCTCTCACGACCGAGACCAGTTTCCTTCGCAACATGCGTCATGCCGTGCGCTCTAGCAACGACGCCTAGTGCGTCGGCAATGAACGCTGGATCTCCGATCTCGAAAGCCTCTTCCAGGTATGCCGCAATGGCCGCAGGGCTACCGAGGTAGGCGGCTGGATCGAACGGTTTGGTCTTCAGTGTCATGGCTGGCTCTGTTCCAATTCTTTGGCCATCAACTTGGCCTTGGCGACCAACACCCTACAGCCGATACACCGCCTTACCGTTCTCGCAGAAAATCTGCTGCACCTTGTCTTTCGGCACGCTGGCAGGGAAGGCGCGGAACGGGTCGTCGAAGTCCCAGTGGGGGTAGTCGCTGGCGAACAGCAGGCGGTCGTAGCCGATGCTCTCCATCGTCTCGATGAGGTGCTGGCGCCCATTTTGGCCGGGGCCAGAGTCCGGCTCCTCCATCGGCTGGGTGGTCAGCCAGATCTGTTGGCGGATGTAGTCGGACGGGCGACGCTTCAGGTGCGGGACTTCAGTGCGCATGGTGTCGAACAGCCGGTCGAGCCGCCACGTCAGCGACGGCAGCCAGCCAAAGCCGCCCTCGACGATGACGATTTTGAGCTTGGGGAAGCGCTCAAGCACCCCTTCCATCACAAGACTGGTGATCACGGTCTGACACGACGTCGAATGGCCGGCACCTTCCTCGATGTAGAACGACGGCCAGCCCGCGCCCGTATACGGATGTCCGCCCGCGCCGAAGACGTGGAACGCCACTGGCAGGCCATGCCGCTCAGCGGCGGCGTAGATCGGCCAGAACCGCGGGTTACCAAGCGGCACCGACGAGCGCGTCAGCATGAACACCTGGGCGAACGCCGGATCATCAGCGCAGCGCTCAATCTCCCGCACCGAGACTTCCGGCTCCTCGAACGGCACGACCAGGCCAGCGCGTAGGCGCTTGTCCTCTCCGGTCATGGCGGTGCGCTGCCAGTCATTGACGGCGCTAGCGAGGGCGGCCGACAGCGACCCGTTCAGCTCGCCCTGGCCGGTGATGCCGAGTGGCGCCATCAACGCATATTCGATGCCGTAAGCGTCGAGATACTGGCTACGGATCAGGCCGATATCGCTGCCGGGCGGGCCGCCACTTTCCGGCCAGGCATCGCGGCGGCAGGCGTTCGGAGCCGATTTCGGGTACGGCTCCAAAGTCATACCGTGGCGACGGCGGGTGCCGACGGTGGAGAGCAACTCCCACATCGGGGCGGTCATAAACGGGCGTAAATCGGAAATTGCGCGCGGGGCGGGATGGAAATCGCCGTCGATGATGGCGAGGCGGGCAGGTGCCACGCCAGCACTATCGGGCGCGTCGGTGGGGCGGTCGGTCAACGTAATGTCGAGGTTCATGTTGCATCTCCAAGCCGCGCGTAGGTCGCTCGTGCGTTGCCGCTGATGATCTTCTGCTGCAAGCCGCCTGGCAAGCCGTCGGGCAGCATGTCAGCGCCGTCGAACTGCCAATGCGGGAAGTCGGTCGAGAACAGCACCATGTCCTCGGATGGCAGCTGGCCGATCAGCCGCGCCATCGCCGCGCCTGCATCCGGGCCTTTCACCTGCGGCCCGTCGAACGGCTGCAACGTCAGGCGGATGTGATCGCGGGCGTAGTCGGCGGGCGGGCGTTCCAGCCACGGCACTTCTGCCCGGATACCGCGCCAAAACTTCGCGAGACGCCACAGGTAGGCAGGCATCCAGGTGATGCCGGATTCGGCGAACACCACTTTTAGGCGCGGATACTTCACGAACACGCCCTCGCTGATCAGACTGCCAAGTTGGGTGTGAAAGCCTTGGCTCTGCGCCGCATAGTCCTCGATCCAGGTGCTCGGCCAGCCGGAACTGGTGACGGCGTGATGATAACTCGATCCGGCGTGGATGCAGACCGCAAACCCGTGCTTCTCGCAGGCGGCGTAAATCGGCCAGTATTGGCGCTTGCCGAGCGGCTGCTCGCCCATCGCCCACAGCAGGATCTGGACAAAGCGGCGGTCACCGGCCAGTCGCTCGATCTCTTCGACCGCTAAATCCGACGCCTGCACCGGCACCACGGCGGCCCCACGCAGGCGGGCATCCTTGGCCAGCCACGTTGCCGCCAGCCAATCGTTCACCGCGCGGGAGAACACGGCGGCCAACGTCGGGTCACGGAATGCCGAGATCGGGAACAGCGGATTGCAAATGGCATGCGCGAATTTATGCGGATCGAGCAGAGCGGCAGCCAATCCTGCCGGGCTCGCGTCCGCCCGTGGCTCAGCCTTGCGCCAGTCGTCCCGCACCGTAAACGGCGCATTGGCGGGATAGCCGATGGTCGCCCAAGTATCGATGCCACGCAGCCGCACCGTGCCTGCCCACTGCTCGTCCATAAACGGCAGCAGCTCCTCCGGTGACGGCACTTTCGGGTGCACGTCGCAATCAATCGCACCAAGATAGCGGTTCACGTGCGGTGGGCTCCTAACAATTACCAAAATGATGAAAGAGTTGGTGGCCGCCAATGTCAATGCCGCAACCGGCCGAGCTATGCAGCCGACAGAGGGCTGATCTTCGGGCAGCGTGTTGGCCGTGGACATCGCTGCCTGCCTGCGCCTAGCTTCATCGCCACAGAGGCAACAGGCGGAGCACAGCCATGGATTTCACTGGTAAAGTCGCGCTGATCACGGGCGGCGGCAACGGCATCGGGCGCACCACGGCGCTCAGCTTTGCCAAGCGCGGAGCCAAAATCGTCGTCGTCGACAAAGACGGCGCGGCGGCGAAGGCCACGGCGGACACCATCAAACAGCAGAAGGGCGACGCCATCCCGGTCACCGCCGACGTGACGAAATCTGCCGACGTGCAGGCCTACGTCAAGGCCGCCATGGACAAATACGGCCGCATCGACTGCTTCTTCAACAACGCTGGCATTGAGGGCAAGGTCTGCTCCATCGTCGACTACGATGAGGCGCTGTTCGACTCCGTCATCGGCATCAACGTCAAAGGCGTGTTCCTTGGCCTCAAGTACGTGATGCCCGTGATGATCAAGCAGGGCACCGGCGCGATTGTGAACACGGCGTCCGTCGCGGGCATGGTCGGCACACCGTCGATGGGGCCGTATGTCGCCTCCAAGCATGCGGTGATCGGCATCACCAAGTCTGCGGCGGGCGAGGTGGCGCGCGCAGGCGTCCGCGTCAACGCCGTCTGCCCCGGCCCGGTGGACACCCGCATGATCCACGCGCTCGAAGCCCAGCTCGACCCGTCGAACCCCGCAGGCGTCGGCGAACGCTACGCCGCCAATATCCCGCTCGGCCGCTACGCCACGACCGACGAAATCGCCAATATGGTGCTGTTCCTCTGCTCCGACCTCGCCTCCAGCATCACCGGCGGCCAGTACGTGGTCGACGGCGGCCGGACAGCGGTCGGCGGCGCAGTCACGACGGTTGCGAAGAAGGCGTGAGGGCGAGGGAGGCTGGGCGGAAATGACGGGCCCGTAGGGCGCAAAAGCCCCCTTGCGCCTTGCGCCGCACCACTTGCTCCGGAGCCAGCGGATCAAGCTGGACTTGCGGCTTGGGTCGAACAAGAACTTTTCGCTCTTGACGACTGTCCGCTAATCCCTCAGCTTCGAGCGTACCCCGCAGATCGCAACATCGCGAACTATGGGCCAAGTGCTGCCGTCCCTCGTTCTCTGACGACTGATTTTCGGTTCGTCCGGCCCCTGTTAGGATAGCAGGCAGGGAATTTGAGTGAAGTGCACTGAAGGGGCCAAAGATGCCAGATTTTGATGATTTACCGTTCAATACTCGGCCGGATCTGACGCCATATCTGCTTCATCTCACGAAAAACACCAAGCTCAATGACGAACACAGCGCTTACGACAATCTAGTTAGCATACTACAGACTGGCAAGATATGGGGTAGCGACAAGGGCAACGGTAAAATAAAAGGGCCAAATAAAGCAGCTTGCTTCATGGACATCCCGCTCGCCTCGCTCAAATATATTTTGACGCCCGAGAATAGTAATCCGGAGAACCCGCGTTATGAGCCTTATGGCATCGCGATAACCAAGCCATACGCATATCGAAGTGGATGTCGACCTGTCTTGTATCTTTCCAATGAGGAAATTGAGGCTATCGACATTCCAGATGGTGAGTTGTGGCGGGTCGTTCGATTTGAAGTGAGTAATGAACAATGGGTGAGTTGGCTACATGAGAGAGAGTGGCGCTGCAAGGGATGCTTTTCTCTGCCACCGTCAGTGCAGGCAGTATTTGTAAGGAACACGAAAGAGGCAACGAAGCTGAGCAAAGCCTTAATAGATGATCGCAGCAGGTTCAAATGCGTGCCTAGGTCCGTTATTCCCCTTACTGTAGTTTGTCAGGGACTATTAATATGATGAGCTTCGCGAACGCTTCGCGGATGTCGTTGGCTTGGCAAACTCGGAGCCTCGCCCGAGTAGCGTGCGAGGCCTGAGGCATGGCAAGGATAAACGCAGTCGATCCCGAACTGACGGGATAATTGGGGTGCGCGAGCGAAGTTGACAAAAGCTGGAATAGCTTTCGAATGTTCGAATGAATAATTTGTTGCCTCCTCGCCGTTTCGAGTGGGTAACGTGACCGCGCCGCAGTACTTTCCTGCTTCGGGTCCATCCCTTTGTTCGATCTGAAGACCATCCCTTCGCC
>JAYSVA010000482.1:0-5706 GCA_043718785.1 Hyphomicrobiaceae bacterium | reverse complement strand
TCAACAGCCTTGTCCAGGCCGCCAAAGCCAAGGCGCGCGGCTACCGCTCGCTCCGCAACCTCAAAGCCATCACCTACCTCATCGCCGGAAAACTGGATTTGCGGCTACCCACTTGAAACAGCGAAGAGCCGGAATCCTTCTGAGTTGCTGGCCGCCGGATGACGGCCCTCACTTCAGGCGGGGATCTCATCCGGCGGCCGCACACGGGATCGACGTGAAACGAGGCCGCGAGTATTTGGCGACTGGGAAGTCACGGCCGATTGCGCGTCCATGAAGCGATGCGAGGCGGTGCTCAGTAACGATAGGTTTTCCGTCGTCCCGCGCGTAAGTCGACGCCTGCTTTGCAGAGCAGCGCTGAGACGTACTTGACGGGAATGCCAGAGAGGCATTCCGCGATGAGCTTTGCCGTCCACCAGCGCTGCGACGCTGGTGGCGGACTTGCCGCCAGATTCAGGATGCTTTGCCTGATTTCTATGCCGTATTTCCGTGGCTTTTGAACACGACGTGTCTCAAACAAGCCGGCCATCCCATATCGTCGGAAGACAGTGCGCCAGCGATACACCACGGACCGCGTCACCCCTACGACCCTCGCAATATCGATGGGATCAGCGCCGTCGGCGCACAGCAAAATGATCATGATCCGCACCGACGTGCGCCGTGAAATATTCCCGGCGCACAGCTTCAACTCGAGATCTTGGCGGTCGACTGAGCTTAAGGTGACCGGTGCTGTGGGGGTTAGTTGCATCAGACAAACCTGATCTTCTCGATCTCATCGAGTGTCACGTCATCGGACCGGCGGTCATAGAGTTGCGTGGTGCGGGTTGAGCGGTGACCGGCGATGATGGCGGCGCGTTCGATGGTGCCGCCGTTGATCAGATAGGCGGTGATGCCCGTGGCGCGGAACGTGTGATTGCAGATGGCGGTGTCGATGCCAGCCGCTTTGGCGCGGCGTTGCAACATCTCCCAGGTCATCGCCTGTGTTATCGGTTTGCCCGACAGAATGCGACGCCGCAGCGCGGACGTGTCGCCATGTCGAGGTGTCGACAGGTCGACAGTCGAACACTTTGTTTCAGGCTTCGGGTCCCATGTGAAAGTCTGGAACAGCGGCGATAGGGGTTTGTCGGCGTGCCTTGCGGCTTCCAGCCATTCGGCAAGATGAGCTTCGAGGTGATGGTGGCACGGCACGTCGTGGCTCTTGCCACCCTTCTCGCTCAGCCGCAGCCATAGGCGGCGTTGTTGGCGGAAGACATGCCGCACTTGGAGGGTCACGACGGCGCCGATACGGGCGAAACTGTAAGCCATCGTCGCGATCATGGCGCGGTCGCGCAGTCCGATCAGTGTCGACGTGTCGATGGCGTTGAGCAATTGCATGGTTTGCTCGCCTGTCAGCACCGGCGTCTTGCCTTTGATGATGCTGTGGGCCGGACCCTTGACGACGGTGACCGGACTGATCCGAAGCACCTGTGCCCGCACCAGCGCATTGAACATCATACGCAGTCCGGCGAGGCGCTGCTTGATCGTGGGCATCGATAGCCCCCGTTCCTCCATGGCGTCGAGCCAACCGGACACATGCAGCGCGTTGATGGCATCCAACGTGTCGACATGTGGACAGTTCGACAGGTAGACGAAGAAATCCTTGGCACCGTTCTGGTAGGCGCGCCGCGTGTTGGGATTGCGGACCTCGGCTTTGAAGAACGTCTCCAGCGTCAATCGCACGTGGTCAGACGCAAGAGCGACGGCAATTGGCGATTTCGAAGCATCGAGGATGAGAACGGGCACGGTCATTGAATGCCAATGATAACAGCCTGTATCATGGGTATCACGGACTATTTTTGAAGGCGCTTCCGAATCGGCTTCCAATAGGCATAGACTGAGACAGCGTATTGCCTCCGTTCATTGTCTTCGCGTCTCAAATGCCAACACATCTGCCGAATTACGACGTTCCAGAAAAACCACTCGATGACGCGCTGCTGGATGCGTTTTTGCGCGTCGATGAGGCGCTGTCAAAATTGGAAGAGCGGGCGCGATTGTCGCCGCTCCGGCAGGCTTGGGCGAACCGGCTGCTCTACCGCAATGCCTGCGCCGCCATGCACACCCAGAACTGCCTCGTCTATCTGGAAGATCTTGTCCTTCTCGATGGCCACGCGTTTGCTGGCAGCATGTATCCAGACTTGTCATGTGGTTTGAGCATCCTGAAGCTTTGGCAACGCGGGCTGCAAGAGGATCCGTTGACGCTGCTGCGCGCTCCCATGCCCGGCGAGATGCCGCGTCGGCTGTTCAGCCAAGTGGTTGGTGATGCGATGGGTGCGCGCGAACTCCCGGATTTCTTTTACGATCACGACTGGAACGAGGTTGGGCGGCTGGAGCAATGGCGGCGCGTCTGGCAGGACGCCAACCGCCTGCCCCCGCTGCTGGCTGCGGCCATCGCCTGGGATGCGTGGCATAGCCTTGAACCGGAGCAGCAAGGGACTTGGCGTGCGCCGTTGCTGGCGGCGCTGGTGTTGCGCGCACGCGGCAAGATGCGCAACCTGTTGCTGCCCATCGACACGGGGCAATGGCTGTTGCGCAAGCGCTGGAAGCCGCACGACAGCTTCGGGCAACGTATCCAGATGTTGTTCGACATCGTGGCGGCGGCTGTGAAACACGCTGGCACCGAACTCGACGGCCTGGAAAGTGCCAGGGAGCGCATGATCCTGAAACTCAAAGGCGTGAGGAAGAATTCGCGTCTTGCCGATCTGATTGAATTGATGATCGCCAAGCCGCTCGTCTCGATCCCGCTGGCCTGCAAGGACCTTCGGATCAGCAAGCAAGCGCTGCGCCTGTTGATCCCGCGCCTTGGCTCAACACCGCGCGAAATCACCGAACGCAGCCGCTACCGTTGCTGGACGGTGCCGTAATTGGTGACGTGTCGGAGTGTCGACATGTCAGATGACGCCGATGGCAGAGGCCATTGTCGCCGGAGCTCGCGCTGCTGGGCTTACCAAGGCTGGCGTTACCAAGTTTCGAATGTCGGGCTTCTTGGTATGATGCTGAGTGATCGGAAATGGGGCGGGCTCACGCTTTTGTGCAGGTTTCTCGGACGCCGCCAAGCTGTGAGCTGTCAACATACACCGGCGGGCGGCGTCGGAGAAGCGCCAAGGCACGAAGTCGCGGGAGGGGGACCTGCGGCGGCGCAGCGGGCGCTATGGCGATTGAGGCCGGGTGGTTGGGGCGATGTGCGGTGATCGGCTGGCACCGGTCACGTCGGTGCGGCAGCCGCTGTGTTCATTGTCAGCCGGTGGCAGGCGTTCAAGGCAAGTTTTGATCCGGACGGACGCGGCACGTGCCGCCGCCAGAAGCATTTGGCAAGCTTCGGGGCGAGCGGTGACGATGCCGGCCGATGGCCAGCGAACCAAAGCGTAGGGTTTCCGATCAGGCATGGTGTTGGCTCATGACGTGTCTATCCTGGTCACGGTGACCGCCGTTGGCCGGTGCCGGGGCGTTTGCCCGCGTTCGAAGATCTCGATGACGACCATGCGGCCGCCGCAGCAGGGACATGGACGCGGCAATACGCTCGGCTGATCAGGTGCTGGTGCGGCCGTTGGCTCGGACGGTTGCTCGGGCGCTGGCACACCAAGCAGCTCGCGCGCCGTGGCGAGATTGGCCGCGCGGTTGCCGTTGGCGAACAGGCCGTAATGGCGGATGCGCTGGAAGCCTTTCGGCAGCACGTGCGTCAGGAACCGCCGGATGAACTCATGCGGGTGCAACGTCATTGTTTTCCAGCGGCCAGGGCCCTCGATGCGGTAATCCTTCCAGCGGAACGCGATGCCGCCGTCGTCGGCGGCGACGAGCCGACGGTTCGAGATGGCGACGCGGTGCGTGTAGCGCGACAGGTAGCGCAGCACCTGTTCGGGCCCGGCGAACGGCGCTTTGCAGTAGACGACCCATTTGATCCGGTGCAGCGGACCCAAGAAGCGCTTGAACGTGCTGATATCGGCAAGGCCGGCGTGCGTGTTGAAGAACTGCAAACGGCCATCGGTGTGGGCGTCGCGCAGCATCGCCAAAACCTTGCCCCGGAACATCTTCGAAAGGACGTTGACGTGCACCAGGAAGTTGCCGCGCGAGGCGATCCAGCGATCACCCTCGGGTGAGATGCCGCCGCCCGGCACGATCATGTGCACGTGCGGATGATGCGCCATGGCCGAGCCCCAGGTGTGCAGCACCGAGGTGAAGCCGATCTTGACGCCGAGCCGCTTCGGGTCCGCCGCGATGGTCAGCAGCGTCTCCGCCGACGCCTTGAACAGCAGGTCGTAGATCACCGCCTTGTTCTGGTAGGCGATGGCGCCGATGCGCGGCGGCAATGTGAACACGACATGGAAGTACGGCGCCGCCAGTAGTTCGGCCTTGCGCGCCTCCATCCACTCGCGCGCCTGCGATCCCTGACACTTCGGGCAATGCCGATTGCGGCAACTGTTAAAGGCAATGGACGTGTGCGCACAACCAAGGTTCTCGCAGCGCGCGACATGGCCACCGAGGGCTGCCGTGCGGCAGCTCTCGATCGCGGTCATCACCTTCACTTGCGCATGGCTGACGTGGCCCCGGTTGGCGTGACGCCAGCCAAGGCCGTGATCGCGGAAGATATCCGCGACCTCCAGAGCAGGACGCGGCACGCGTGCCGCCGACTACAGCGGGCTGCCCTTCTTACGGCTGAGCGGCGTCAGCTGATCGAGCGGGCTCAGCACATCACGCAGCACTTTGCTGGCGACGTGGGCGTAGCGGGCTGTGGTATCCAACTTCGAATGGCCCAGAGCCACCTGAATCACGCGAATGTCCGTGCCCTGCTCCAGAAGATGCGTCGCAAATGAGTGCCGCAGCGTGTGCGGCGACACGCGCTTCTTGATCCCCACCGCAGCCGCCGTGTCGCGTACGACCCGATAGAGCTGGCGTGTCGTGATCGGCAGTAGCCGATCCTGGCCCGGGAACAGCCACGTCGTCGGCTGACCGACCAACCACCACTCCTGCAGCACCTCCAGGAGCCGTGGCGACAGCATGCCGTTGCGGTCCTTCTTACCCTTGCCCTGCTCGACACGCAGCACCATGCGCCGACTATCGATGTCCGAGACCTTTAGGTTGGCGACCTCGGACACGCGTAAGCCAGCACCGTAGGCAACGCCGAGGGCGGCCTTGTACTTCGGCCCGGGTGCGGCCTCCAAGAGCTGGAAGACCTCATCCGTGGTCAGAACCACAGGCAGCTTCTGCGCCTGCTTCACGATCCTCAAATGGCGCGCCATCTCCGGCCGGTCACAGGTCGTTGTGAAGAAGAACCGCAGCGCCGAAACCGCGCCGTTCATGGTTGGCGGCTGCACACCCTGCTCGCGCTGGTGCAGTTGGAACCGGCGAAGGTCCTCGCTGGTCGCGCCGTCCGGCGAGCGACCGAGGAAGATTGTGAAGTTTTTAACGTGACGGATGTAGTCGTTCTGCACCTTCTCGGCGAAACCGCGGACGGTCATGTCCTCGATCATACGGCGGCGCAGCGGGCTGATCGGCTTGGCGTTGGCAGGTGTGTGGCTTGCAGATGACGTGCTCATGAGGGTGTTCCAGATCTTGAGGTGAAGGCTGTAGACCCCTCAATCCTCAAGACTGGCACTTCCCATTCCGTTACCGCCTGCTATCATCCACTCCCACGCTGGCCGTCTCGCCACTGGCTGGCGCGTAGCGCCTTCGTTC
>JAYSVA010000481.1:0-5712 GCA_043718785.1 Hyphomicrobiaceae bacterium | reverse complement strand
GAGGTCCGTAGGGCGGGATAGCCCGTTTGCGTATCCCGCCGCGACTGGGCGATGACCTTGCGGTTTCGCTTTGGCTTGAGCCGTACCACCTGAAATCGCGGAGACGCGGCGCAATACGCAAGGGGGCTGTTGCGCCCTACGCGCCCTGCGTATTGCGCAAACATCAATGCTGCGTCGACTCGTCCTTAGGGCGGTCGCCCGACCACATTTTCTCGAGGTTGTAGAAGTCGCGGACTTCGGGGCGGAACAGGTGGATGATGATGTCGCCGGTGTCGATCAGCACCCAGTCGCAGGTTTCCATGCCCTCGGCGCGGGACACGATGCCGATTTCCTTGAGCTTGCGCTGAATTTGATCGGCGATGGCGCCCACGTGACGGTCGGAATTGCCGGAGGCGATCATCATGGCGTCGGCCATGGTTGATTTGCCAGCCAGCGCAATCGACATGACCTTTTCGGCCTTGGCATCATCGAGCCACAGCGTCAGCTGGTCGAGCAGCTGCGCGCTCGCCTCTGGCATGCCAGAACTGTTCAAGCCTGTGGATTTCGATTTTTTACCCGAATTAGCACTCGCATTAGCACTAGGAGTAGCTTGTCCAGCGACGGCCTCTGGTGAGACGGTTTCGGCTGGAGTGGAAGCCCGGCGGGCTGCCCCGACTGCGGTTCGCATCGTGTTGCGGCTATCCTGTTCGTTCAATCGCGTTGTCTTGGCTGGCGTGCATCGAGGGCCTTGTGGCCGCGAAACACGCCGAGCTACGGGTGGTACCCGGATTTTGCCTGTGCGGCAGAGGAATCCAAGCTTGACTTATAGATTAGTCTTTCTCGGCCAGGATTCAACACCCAATTGCAAGTCGCAGTGAATATTAACCGTTTTCAGGCGCTTGCATGGGTTAGCAGGGTCACATCTCAGCGCCGCCTAACCGGTCTTCGCTGTCGCGCGAGATTTTGCGCTCGCGGCAGCACGCGTTCGCGCACGGCTTGGCGGGGCTGCGATGTTCGCATTCGCAGTCATGTTAGCGCGTGCCTTTAGCAAGTCCCACCTTGCCTGATAACCCAGCCAGATTTCAGCCTTCAGTCCAAGCACACGCTCCAGAACCAGTGCTGTTTCTGGCGTCACAGGGTTCTTCTGGTTGACGATGTCACTGACAAGCTTCGGCGTTAACCCTGAGCGCCGGGCAAACTCCGCCTGTGTCCAGCCGTTGATCTCCAGGTACTCCTCCAGGTGCTCGCCCGGATGCGTCGCCCAGTCCGGCGCAAAGCCACGCACTGGTTTTGTGTTGGTCATTGGTCACTCCTGCGATGCCCATTGCGCAGTCCGGTGGAGGACAGCGGCGATAGCGGGCCGTGGAGCATGACCCAGGCCGGAGCGCGGGAACTGGGCAAGCGGGCGGCGCGGGTTTCGGACACCCGGGAACCGGCGAGGGTGCGGGCGGCGGGGCTGGACAACGCCTTCAGGTGCCAGCCGGGACGGTTGACCACCGCAATCGGCATGGTTGAAGCGATGCGCCGCCACTGCTGCCAGCGGTGGAAGCTGGCCAGGTTATCCGCCCCCATGATCCAGACGAACTGCACGGCGGGATGGCGGCGGCGCAGATACGCCAGCGTTTCTGCCGTGAACGCGGTGCCAATGTCACGCTCAATGCCGCTGATGCGGGTATGGGCCGCGTTCGCCAGCGCCCGGCAGGCGGCCATCCGGCTCGCGAGCGGCGGCAGGCCGTTGTGCGCCTTCAACGGATTGCCCGGCGTCACCAGCCACCACACCTGATCCAGCTGGAGGCGTTTGCGGGCGATCTCCGACACCAGCGCGTGTCCAGCATGCGGCGGGTTAAACGTGCCGCCCATCAGCCCAACGCGCAGCCCCGCCGCCGCCAGCGGCAGCCGGGCACGGACAGTCAGATGTTTACGGAGCGAACGGGCGGGCATCGAGTGATCAAAGCAAGGACGGGGCGGGAGGGCAAGCGGGGGATGAGATTTGAATGAAGCAAGCCAATTACATGTGTATTCCCATTGAGCCAAACTGATGATTCATTCAGCTCCCGCCTCCCCGGAATCAGATCAGCGCCCGCGCTGTTCTGATGTCCGGGGTCTTTACCGGTTGCCGTCTGGCTATATCTCGCGTCACATTTAGACGTAAAGATCCCGGACATCCGGATCGAGCTTCGCTCGAAACGGATTCCGGGAAAGCGGGAGGTTGGGTATTGCGAGTGGCAAAAGGTTACGGGCTACCGAACTCTGCACAACGAAAGGAACGCGCCATGAGCACTGACGAAAAGATCACGATCACACCGAGCAGCGGCAACGTGTTTGCTGATCTCGGCCTTCCCGATGCCGACGATCTGATGGCCAAGGCGAACCTGGCGCTGCACATCCGCAGCACCATTGCGGCCCGCAAGCTCACGCAGGTCCAGGCGGCGCAATTGATGGGTCTGGACCAGCCCAAGGTGTCATCCATCATCAACGGCCGGCTCGACGGCCTTTCGACGGACCGGCTGATGCGGTTACTGACCGATCTCGGCTGCGACGTGAAGATCACCGTATCCACCCCACATCCCGAACCCGCGGGCAGGTGGTGTTTAGGTGAGGACGGAATACCTCTAGGAACGACGTAACAACTGATACACCCTGTCTCCATCGACCCTAGCTGGACGTAGGTTGGGTTAAGCATTTGCGCGACCCAACATCCACGGGGACACGCGCCACGTGTTTGGCACCACCCGTGGACGTTGGGTCGCGCGAGACGGCTTGACCCAAGCCTCACGTCCAACTGTGCCGCAGTTGCCGCAGTCTACGCTCAAGTTCCGCTGCTACTCAGACGAAAGGTACGAATGGAACACGCTCTCGGCTCGCACATTTCGGAACGAGGTCAATGATCGCGGCCTTAAAGTGCACAGAGTTGTTGTGCGCATCCCAAGCGGCTTCGCTCTCGTAGAGTTCATAGATGAAAAATGATGACGGGTCCGTTGGTGAACGATAAGGCATGAAGAACTTCATCCCGGGCTCCGCCATCGATGGGCCAACCAACTGCTTTAGGATCGCCGCAACACCGTCCGCCTCGCCTTCCTTGGCAACAATCTTGATAGCGACGACAAACCCGACATTGAGGTTTGCTGCTTTGGGGTCAGTGTAGGTCATAGGTATCTCCTTTGAGCGGCGGAACCTTTACAGGACCACGGATACCACAGCACCCGAATGCGATGCTTCGGGCTAGACCGAACTATACGATCACCAAAACGAAAGGCTGTTTTTGTTGCGCCGCTTGCAGTCGCCGCTGTTGCATAAAGCAATTTTGCGAAATTACGCCTGAACCTCAAAACCCACCAATCGCCTTCCGTGACCGCGAAAAGAAATCGCGGCGGATGAGGATGACCATGATCCAGGTGGTGGCGGCCATGAACGCCACGGGGTGGAAGAACCAGGCCATGCCGGCGATGGCGTAGTAGAAGGCGCGCAGGCCGCTGTTGGCGTGTTCGGCGGCGAAACCGATCAGGGCGGCAGTGCGCTTGGCGTGGGCTTCGCAGACGGCGACGTTGGTGGCGTCGCGCTCGTGTTCGGCGTCGAGGATGGGCGTCGCGCCGATCATGATGCCGGTGTAGTGCGACAGCCGGAACGCCCAGGCGAACTTGAAGAAGCCGAACACGAAGATGCCGATCAGCAGCAGCACCTTCATTTCCCACAGTTGCGGCGAGGACTTGTAGACCAGCGGCAGCCGTTCGAGCAGCTCCTGGACCTTTTCGCCGGAGCCCATGATCGCCGACAAACCGCCGATGACGATGACGCAGGTCGAGGCGAAGAAGGCGTTACCGTGGCTCAGCGATTGCAGCACGACGCCGTCGAGCACGCGGTTTTCGCGCATCGCCATGTTGCGCATCCAGGCCTGCCGCTGCGCCTGCACCACGCCAGCGATGCTGCTGCTTTCGAACGGTCCCCACTCCGCAATGAAGCGGTAGACCAGGATCGACACGAAGAACCAGGTGACGGCGGCGCCATCAAGTGTGAAAGCCGGAAGTTGTGACACGGACGCCCCCTCAAGTGTTTTGCGCGCAACCTTAGCCGGATTTATCCGCGCAAACCATCCGCCACCGAGACGCGGTAGGCCAAAAGTGCGGGGAGAAGTGCCATCAGGCTGGCCAGCAGCGCCACACCTGCGACCCACAGCGCATCTGTTGCCATTGGCACGGCACTAACGGCCAGTCCGGTTGAGCGGGCCAACGGCACGGCCAACGCCGCCGCCAGCAGCCAGCCAGCCAGCAGCCCCAGCGCGGCTCCGATGGCGCACAGCGCCGCGCCCCCGCCCCAGGTGACGGCCAGAATGTATCGGGCTGGTGCGCCCAGCGCCCGCAACACGGCGTAGCGCTGCCGCCGCAGCCCGGCCAGCGTGATCAGCAGCAGAGCAAGTGTTGCCAGCACCGCGAAGCCGTTCAACACGCCGACCGCCAGCGTCAAATCCCGCACCTGCCCGAGCCGCTGATACAGCCCGACCAGCACTTCCGCCGGAAATAACGCCATGGTGGTTCCACGCCCGTAGCGGGCCCGCAAGGCGTAGGCATCAGCCACTGCTTTCGGCTTCACCACCAGCGCGGTGATGCCGGGGATATTGGCCGCGTCGAATGGCGCGCCGAGCGGGGCCGCATCTGACTTGTGCCCGGTGCCGAGCCCATGGGTTTGCCACACCGCCTCCACCGGCACGATGATCGCCCGGTCCCAGGCCGAATAGGTGCGCGCCATGCGACCCACCACCGTCAAGCTGCTGCCGGTGTGGCGATGGCCGGCCTCGCTCTCGCTCAGCTTGCCGAGCGGCATCCCGGCATAGCGCGGCGCGTGCGAGGGCGTGATGCTGCCCCCGAGTTGCAGTGCCACGTCGGCACCGATGATTGCCTCCGACGCCGTCTGGAACAACCGCCCCTCGGACGGTGCAATCCGCCCCCAGCGCGTCGCGAACTGCGCCGTCGTGCCGACTACGGGATAGCCGAGCGCGACATCGCCCAGCACAATCGGCGCAACGCCTGCGACGCGCGGATCAGCGGCCAGCGTGTTGAGCAAGCCGCCGTCGATCAACGGCAGCGCGTCCGGCTCCAGATAAACGCTGGTCAGCACCAGTTGTGTGGGACTGCCGGGCGCGCCGATCAGCAGGTCGAAATCATCGGCGGCCCGCGTCGCACTGCTGCGCACGCCGCGCTCCAGGCCGAGCAACGCCACGTTGATCGCGACCACCGCCGCCACCAGCGCAACAATCGCCCAGGCCACCCAGCCAAGCTGGCGCAGATCCGCCTTGATCATCGTCGCCGGGTTCATGTGGGCCTGATCCGTCCTTCGGATGACTGATACTCGTGAGCTAATCGAATGACCTTTTGCTCACGCACTCACACTGTCGGTTTCCGCCTCCTCCCCCGTTGAGGGCTAGGGGATTCACACATCTTGGCCACAGTATCGCTGCCGACGGGGATTTGGCCGAGCTATTGCTCGGCCAAATCCCCACATTCTCGTCATGGCCGCGGAGGCGGCCATCCACGACAAGCTTCAACCCTATGGTGTTGAAGGAAAAAATCACATTTGCCGCGCGGCTAATCCGTACAGTTCACACTGAGCCTGCGGCCTGCTGTCGTGGATGGCCGCCTTCGCGGCCATGAGTGCGTCCGTGATGTTGCGTTGTCAGGCTGGTGCAAGTCCAGCTCATAGGAGGTCACGACCTGTGTAGTCGGAGGTAACTGCGTCGCA
>JAYSVA010000049.1:0-4591 GCA_043718785.1 Hyphomicrobiaceae bacterium | reverse complement strand
CCAACACCTGGTTCCATGACGATAGGGCGGGGCGCGCCATGATCTGCCCCTTCAGCAAGCGCAGGCTCGACGCACGGATCACCTTCAGCTCAACAATGATGCGCGCGGTGACGCCCGGCACCTCAGCGAGCCGCAGTTCCGGCGCGTTGACCACCTCGGCGAACGAGCCGAACTTACTGATCAGGATTTTCGCCAGCGGCTTGGTATCTTTGCGCGGGATGGCGTTGAACAGCACCAGCTCCAGCAGCTCATAGTCCGGCATGGCATCCGCACCACCGTTCATGAACCGGTGCCGCAGCCGCTCGCGGTGGCCGTTGTTCAGCTGCGCCCCCTGCCCCGCATCAAACAAACCCGGCGCTAAACCGTTATCGTCCTGCGTCGGAAAGCTGTCATCGGGATCATCAGCCATCGGGCACGTGCCTCAACCCTGCTGATACGGTGGATGATGATGGCCGCCGGGCGAATAGGTGAACACCTCACACCCGGCCTCAGTGACGCCAACCGTATGCTCAAACTGCGCCGACAGCTCGCGGTCCCGCGTGACCGCTGTCCAGCCATCCGGCAGCACTTTGACGAACGCCTTGCCGAGATTGATCATCGGCTCAATCGTGAACAGCATGCCGGGCTTCAGCTCCGGCCCCTCGCCGGGCTCGCCGTAATGCAGAATGTTCGGCGGCGCGTGGAACACCTGGCCGAGGCCATGACCGCAGAAATCCCGCACCACCGAGCAGCGCTCGTTCTCGGCAAACTGCTGGATCGCAAACCCAATATCGCCGACGTGTTGGCCCGGCTTCACAGCCGCAATGCCGCGCATCATTGCCTCATATGTCACGCTGAGCAGCCGCTGCGCTTTCCGGTTGATCTGGCCGACCGTGTACATGCGGCTAGTGTCGCCGTGCCAGCCATCGACGATCAAGGTCACATCGATGTTGATGATATCGCCCTCCCGCAGCGGTTTTTGCGCGGGGATACCGTGGCAGACCACGTGATTGACCGACGTGCAGATCGCCTTCGGATAGCCCTTGTAGTTGAGCGGTGCCGGGATCGCGTTGTGTTGAGCGGCGAAGTCCATGATGAAATCGTCGAGCGCCTCGGTGGTCATGCCCGGCCGCACCAACGGGATCAGCTGATCCAGCGCCAGCGCCGCCAGCTGCCCAGCCTTCCGCATGCCGACGAACGCCTCCGGCCCAAACAGCCGGATTTCGCCCTCTTCCTCAGTCTTAGCGAGTGCCTGTGTATTCGACATTAAACCCGTGCGTCCTTCGCTGGGGCAAACTGTGTTGCCCAAATTCTCAACCCTAGATGTACGGGAAAGCACCCGCGACGCAAAGGGTGGACTGAAAACAAAAAAGCGCGCACCGGTTGCCCAATGCGCGCTGTAACTCGTCTGCCTAGGTCAGCTTAAGCTGCCTGTCGTGCCAGGGCAGGAGGGGCCATCCGAACCGGCGCTGGCTTCATCGAAGCCGCCTTCCAGTCCAAACGATCCATATCCTCGCCACGTTTGTGCTCTTTCACGACGACATCGCGGGCCTGGAATGCCTGGCGCAGGATATCAATCACGAGGTGAGGCTGTGTCTCACCGCACATAAACACATCAAGTGCTGCATAGTTGGCTTCCGGCCAGCTATGAATGCTGATGTGGCTCTCCGATAGAACCGCCACCCCTGCCACGCCACCGTTCGGCGTGAAGTGATGGAGGTGAGTATGCAACAACGTTGCGCCTGCGACTTCCGCACAACGCTTAAGCGTACGCTCCACATGCTTGAGATCATCAAGCCGACGGGCACCAAACAGATCGATGATCAGATGGTGACCGGCAAAGCGAACGCCTTCGCGTTCGATAAAGAAGTCTTTCCGATCTTCGTCCTTAGCAACGCGATGGGCGGCGTTCCGTTGAACTTGAACCGAATGTTGCGCTACGTGCGCAGTTTCACCATATTCTTCCTCTTGGGCGGTGCTTGAACGAGTCAAGTCCATCCCCAATTGGAAGAGGGCGTCGTCATAAGCCATGGGAACCCTCCCCAACCAGTGATAGATGATGACCCGCCCGCTACTTACCTTCACGGTTTCCGGAGAACCTTTACCTTTAGGGCAGTCGAACGAACGGACAGGGGTCATATGAGGCTAACCCCCCCCCCACGCAAGTGAAATTTTGCCCCCAGACCAAAAAAATGTTTGTCGGCCTAAAGGTAGCGTTAACCCAAGAGATTCGCGGGGTTCGTCAAGGTCTTCCGGGGACTGTTTCAGACGCCATTCACATCCGAGTTCTGCAGTTACGTCTGCCCAAGGATTTTACTTGCTGGTGGTAGTCCGGTGCAATGCTGGCCAGAGGCGGGTTCGTCATACAAACGACCTAACGCGGCTTCAGGAACTGATTGAGCATATCCTTGGCTTTGTTGACGGTTTCCTCTGGAGATTTGCCTTTGAACTGCTCGCCGAGCTGCTTGATGGTGCTGATGGCAGCGTCCGGGTTCTTCAAAGCACCGCCAAAGTCGGGCTGGATTGTCGGGCGCTCCCATGAACCAGCCATTTTGATGGGGATTTCTAGCCCCGCGCCTGCTGACGCAACCAGTTTCGGCTTCATCACATAATCGATGGTGCGGGCTGGCATGTTGGCCGATCCGGCGCCAGTCACTTGCAGCATTGGCGTTGTCAGCCGCAGATCGTTATTCTGCGCCACCCCTTTGTTGACGAAGAAGCTGCCCGCGAACTCACTGAAATCGGTCTTTTCTGCGGGGTTGTGGTTGAAGCCGGAGAACCGGCCCTGCATCGCCGCCTGGATCAGTTTGGGGATGTCGATGCCGACGATTTGGCCATTCTGGAAGGCGAAATCGGCCTTGCCCTCAAGCCCTTCGACGATCTCACGCTCGCTCAGACCTTGCCCGCCCAGCGCCATGGCAATGCGGCCCTTGCCTGCCAGCCATTGGAACTTGGCCGCGTCCTGTAGCAAGGGCATCGCCGACGTGCCCTCGAGCGACACGTTCAGGGCCAACCGAATGACCGGCAAGGTTGCATCAACATTGAGGATGCCGCGCCCGCGCCCTTCGTAAAGCCTCATGTCATCAATATTAGTCTTGAGCACACGATTGCTGAGCTTAACCGTCCCGGTGGTGGCACCGATCTTCAGGTCCTGGAACGTCAGCGCACCCAGGCTGATCTTCAGATCAGCATCGAGTAGACCGAACGCCGAGAGGTCGATCAGCTGCTCGTTCCAGCCATCACGCTGGGTAAATCCGCGCACGCGGGCTGCCGGCACCGCAGGTGCTGCGTCGTCCTTGAGCAGATCCTCGATTGATTTGGCATCACCGGCCTTGGCCTCAGGCGCGGCTTGCGCGGCCTTGGGCGTCGCTGGTGCAATTGGAGCGGCGATGCGTGGCGGCGTCTTAACGGCCTGCGGTTTCACGGGCACATTCTTGATTGTCGGCGGCACGGCGACGCTTTTTGGCAGCGCATACTTGTTGAGATCAAGCTCAGACAGCTGGATCTGACCGCGCAACGTCGGCCGCGGGCTTTTGTGATCGACCGTCAAACTGCCCTGGCCAGTCATGCCATCAAGCGACACCTTAGTGTCGGTCAGCGCCAGACTGGCCTCCGTCGCCTTCACATGCCCGGTAAACGTCATCGGACCAAACCCGGCGGCTTCCGGCAGTGCCGTCCCGAGCCAGCCCGCCAGCACCTTCAGCGAGCCCGCCTTGACCGACGCGTTGCCGTCCCATTCGGCCCCACGCCCCAGTGTCAGTTGGCCGTCGTAGGTCGCTTCACCCGGACGGCCCGATAATTTCGCCGTCAGCTTGGCCGGACGATCCTCGCTCAACGACTTCGGCGACAGCAGCCGCGCCTCGAACGACACCGGCTCAGCCCGCCAGATCAGGCTGCCTTTGGCGTCCAGCGGGCTTTGAATGCTATCGAGCGATAGGTTGAGATCAAGCGCTGTCACTTCCTCAGCTATGCCGGTGCGCTCATCGGTGTAGCGGATGGTGCCGCGCTCGATCCGGGCATCACCGAGCACCAGATCTTCCAGCGCCGCCAACGGCCCCTTTGACACCGTCGCTTCGCGCGAGTCCGGATTGGCCGACTTGACGAAATCGTTGAGTTCGCGCGGCAGTTGCGCCGGTTGATTACGGGTACCGCCTGAGGTGACCTGCGCCACCCGGTAGGCGACCTTCGGCATCAACTCGGTAATGTCGGCGAAATCCCAGCTCTTGCGGCCCGCTTTATCGATCCGCAGGTCAATCACTGGCTGGCGCAGCACCAGTTGCTTGATCGACACTTGTTTGCGCAGCAGCGGCATCAGCGCCACCTTGGCGTCGAGCGATTTCATCGTGATCGTTGGACCGCCACCCATGCCTGGCTGCGCCGACAGCGACACGTCATTCATGCCCAGCGCGATACTCGGGAAGAACGAGAGCGTTGTCTTGCCCGCCACCACCAGATCGCGACCGGTGCGGACCTTGATCTTCTGCGCCAGCTGATCGCGCACCAGATCCACCGGCGTTGCCACCAGCAGCCCGGTCACCGTAATCGCGAGCAGACCTACCACCCCGAGCACCGTCCACAGGACGATGCGACCACCGCGCGAAATCTGGCGCTC
>JAYSVA010000480.1:0-2635 GCA_043718785.1 Hyphomicrobiaceae bacterium | reverse complement strand
GGTTGAAGCTTGTCGTGGATGGCCGCCTTCGCGGCCATGACGAGAATGTGGAGATTTGGCCTCGCAATAGCTCGGCCAAATCTCCTGCCGATACGAGGCATGCCGTCAAAGATGTGTGAATCCGGTAGCCTCAAGGGGGAGGAGGAGGGAAACTGAAAGGGTCTCCGGTTTGGCTGGACGGTAGAAAACGTGCCCCCCCACCCAGTTCACGTCGCACCAATCAGTGCTATCGTCCCGCCAACCGGCACATCACGCCCAACTCCAGCGCCATGCGGATGACCCACCATGCTTCTTGGCTGTATTGCAGATGATCTCACCGGCGCGACCGACCTAGCGCTGATGCTGACACGGGCGGGCATGCGCACCGTGCAAGTGATGGGCGTGCCTGCCCCCGGCACGCAGTTCCCCGATGTCGATGCCGTCGTGGTGGCGCTGAAATCGCGCACCAACCCGGTGGCTGAGGCCATCGATTGGTCGCTGAAGACCGCCGACGTGCTGCTGGCGGCGGGTGCGCAGCAGCTATTCTTTAAGTATTGCTCAACCTTCGACAGCACCGATCAGGGCAACATCGGCCCCGTCGCTGAAGCACTGTTGGCCAAGGTGGGCGGCGACATCGCCCTGGTCTGCCCGGCGTTTCCGGTGAACAAGCGGACGGTGTATCTCGGCAACCTGTTCGTCGGCGATCTGCCGCTGGCGGAGAGCCCGATGAAGGACCATCCGCTCACGCCGATGCGGGACAGCAACCTCGTCCGCGTCCTCGCCCGCCAGACCAAACTGCCGGTCGGCCTCGTCCCCCACGCGACGGTCGATCAAGGCGCGGATGCCATCACGGCCGCTTTCGCGACACTGGCAAAGTCCGGCACGCGGTTTGCCGTGGTCGATGCCGTGCTCGACCGGCATCTGGTCGACATGGGCACGGCGGCGGCCACCCACAACCTCATCACCGGTGGATCGGGCGTGGCGATGGGGTTGCCCGCTAACTTCGTCCGCGCCGGGCTGATGAAAGCGGCGACCGCACCAACCCAGATGTCAGCCCCCAAAGGCCGGGCGGCGATCATTGCGGGCAGCTGCTCGGAAGCCACACGCGGGCAGATCGCCGCTGCCATCAAGGCCGGAATTCCCGCCCTTCGGATCGACGCCGACAAGGTGGCGAACGGCGAACTGCGCGAGGCCGATGTCGTCACCTGGGCACTCAAACAACCGGCATCTGGGCCAGTCCTGATCTACTCCAGCGCCGATCCCGCTGAGATCGCCAAGGTGCAGGCAGCGTTCGGTCGGGAGCGTGCCGGACAGATGATCGAGGACCTGTTGGCCACCGCCGCCAGCAAGCTAACGGCGCAAGGCTTCACCCGCCTGATCATCGCGGGCGGCGAGACGTCAGGCGCCGTGGTCACCAAACTCGGCATCACCCAGATCGAGATCGGTCCGGAAATCGATCCGGGCGTGCCGTGGACCAAATCTGCGGGCGCATCACCCATCGTGCTGGCGCTGAAATCCGGCAACTTCGGCGCGCCGGACTTCTTCACCAAAGCCTGGTCCCGCCTGACCTAAACCTACCCGCGTGGCAATTGCACGAGCTGGGTGCGACCGCCGCCGATGCCGACCAGAACGGCGGGGCGGCCATCTTTGGCGGACAACGTGAAATTTTCGGAGGCCGGCGCAGTCAACGGCATCTTGGCGAACTCGTGCACGTTGCCTTTGTCGAATGTCAAGAAGCGCAGGTGGTAGCGGTCCTGGGCCGGCAGCGCCAAGTCTGGCCGCCCATCGCCGTTGAAGTCTGCAACCGCAGACAGGTTCAGATGCGTTGACCGCACCACGTGGTTCGAGACGTCCCCGACCTCGTGGGTCTGGATCAGCTTGCCGTGCCGCGCCGTCCAGACTTGCAACACACCGCGAATATGTGGTGTTCGAACGAACGCCAAATCGAGCACGCCATCGCCGTCAAAATCGGCCACACCCGCAGGATTGAGCCAGCGGAACGGCTCGCCAATCGGCGGGGTCTCGGCGACGATCTCCAGCGCGTCCTTGCCAACCGCCAGCAGGGTCAGTGCCGCCCCATGCTTCAGATAGGCTCGCACGGCAACGATCATATCAACACCATCGACATCGACAATGCGGGGTTCACGGTCTTCAAACACGCTGTCGGCGGGGAGGGTGAACTTGAACACCCGCAAATCCTTCATGGCGACAACCAACGATGCCGCCTCATGTTCAGTGCCAAGGGCGAAATGCCGGTACCGCTGCGTCGGATCGGAGAACCACGCGGCTGAAATCTGCCGCCGCCCCCGCACCAGTTTGCCGTCCGGCAGGGGAACATCGCCATCAGGCCGGGTGAAGTGGCCAAATTCCGGCGGTTTCGGTGCCGGATCGCCCAACCGAGGCAAAATCTGCGCCTGCGTCGGCACCGCCAGGGCGCTGGCCAGCCCTACAGTCATAGCGCGTCGGGATATCGGCAATGCGGGCATCGCTGCAGCTCCAAGTCGGCTGGACGCGATACATTTCGGAAACAAGTAAGAGTGGAGCGGGTGAAGGGAATCGAACCCTCGTATTGAGCTTGGAAGGCTCCTGCTCTACCATTGAGCTACACCCGCATTACCAACGTGTTTAGTCAGAACCGCGCCGCAGGGGAAGCGCT
>JAYSVA010000479.1:0-2637 GCA_043718785.1 Hyphomicrobiaceae bacterium | reverse complement strand
GGGTCGTCCATTTCATCGCCGAGATCGATCAGCGTGATGGCATCGTCGAGTTCGCGTTCCAGGCCTTTGTAGCCGGTGATCTGCGATTCTAACGTGGTCCGGGCGCGCATGACTTTCTGCGCCGCTGCCGGATCGTTCCAGAGCTTCGGGTCTTCGGATTGGTTGTTCAGTTCGCTTAAGCGTTGCTCAGCCGTATCCCAGTCAAAGATGCCTCCGCAGAAGCACCAAACTATCACGAATGGAATCAACGAGCTTTTGTGGTTCGGCGCGCATGGGATGCTCCTGAAATAGCGGGCAAATCAGTGGTTGGGATTGGTATAGGTAGCCAACGCGCTTGCCGCAAGGTCAGGGACGCGTAATCGCGTGATCCCATGGATTGACGAGTTCCAACCCGATATCAGTAAAGTCCACAGTGTTGCGCGTCGCCAGAACGTAACCACGCGACCGGGCAATTGCGGCAATCATCGCGTCCATCTCACCGACGCGACGACCTGCCCGCTGGCGGGTTTCCATGATATCGGCAAAATCTGGTGCGGCAATACTGTCAAACGGCAAAATGCGGCCAGAAAAAAGGGTGATTGCGTTCTTGGCAGCAGCTGCCAACTCAGCCCGCTTTCGCCCCTTTGGCAGCTGATGAATGCCCCACAGAACTTCGGCTTCGCATATTGACGTTGTCGCAACCTGCGTCGCTGGCAGCGCCATCATCCAGTTAGCAACACTTATGTTGGGGTCAGTTCGCATGACCTCTGATAGAACGTTCGTATCAAAAACAATCATGCCACCTCAATCAAAAGTTGGAATCGGGCGAGAACCGGGATGGCGCAACGGGATCTCCAGATTGACGCCGCCAACCGGCTCAACAATCGCCCGGATCGCATCATAAATGTTGTCTGGATGTCGCTTCGCCGCCTCGGGCTCTAACGCCGCAGTGAGAATCTCGCGGGCTTCGGCTTCGGGGGTGCGGCCATGCGAGGCAGCGCGTTCGGCGAGGCGTTCAGCCACATCGGCGGGGATCGATAATGTTGACATGCGCGCCTCCTGTCGTCTGATAACAGCACTACTTATACCCGAAATCGCAGATTTCAGCAAACTTCTGATCGCCACTTGGCAGCAGCGCCCATGCATGACAGCTTGGCGCGGAACGACACCCAACAAAGGCACACCACATGGCGGGCATACTCGTGATTACCGGCGCGAGCCGGGGTATTGGCGCGGCGACGGCACGGATGGCTGGCGCGCGCGGTTATCATGTCGCCGTCAACTACAACGCCAGTGCGGATGCCGCACATGCGGTTGTTGCCGACATCACCATGGCGGGGGGCAAAGCGGCGGCGATTGCCGCTGACGTGTCGACGGACGCGGGGGCGACGCACCTGTTCGCCGAGTGTGACCGGCTGCTAGGACCGGTGACGGCGCTGTTCAATAACGCGGGCATCATCCACACCAACATGTCGATCCTGGGTGTGACCGAGGCCGTGCTGGAGCAGCAATGGCGGGTCAACGTGACCAGCCAGTTTCTATGCGCCCGCGAGGCGGTCAAGCGGATGTCGACGAAGTCAGGCGGTTCATTTGGAGGAGGTGGGGGCGGTGCCATCGTCAACATGTCGTCGCGGGCGGCGGCGATTGGTGGCGCGCACACGTCGCTGCCGTATGCCGCCTCGAAAGGCGCCATCGACACGTTCACTCATGGTTTGGCGCTCGAAGTGGCGGGCCAGGGCATCCGCGTCAACGCGGTGCGGCCGGGCCTCATCGAAACCACCATCCACAACGACACCGGCGACATGGAGCGCCTGAAGCGCCTGACGCCGCTGGTGCCGCAAGGCCGGACCGGAACACCGGACGAGATCGCCGAGGGCGTGCTGTGGCTGCTATCGCCTTCGGCGTCGTATGTGACGGCATCACTGGTTGATTTGGGTGGTGGTAGGTGAGCTCAGTCAAGATCGAACCTATACGAGCGGAACACATCGAGGGTTTCCATCATGCGTTCGGAGTGGTGGCCCGGGAGCGCAAATATCTTCGCACACTCGATGCTCACCCTTTGGAACGGGTCCGCACGTTCGTCCTGGATAACATCGCCAACGGCTATCCGCAGTTCGTCGCGACGACCAACGGCGAGGTTGTCGGCTGGTGCGATATCGTGCCGATGAGCTTGTCAACCGAAGCCCATGCCGGAACGCTCGGCATGGGGCTGTTGCCTGAATTCCGCGGCGTTGGGCATGGTCGGCAACTGCTACTTGATACACTTGAGGCCGCCCAGCATTGCGGCCTCAAACGAATAGAATTGACGGGCCAAGTGGAATGAAGCTACGAACCCCTATGTTGTTGTAATTGTGTTATAATTTTAACGCTGATCGTCAATATGGACTTGCGATCAGGCTCAAGCGGGTAGGTGGCGTGCGCCAGCCGCCGAAGTATGCGTCGACGCCCTGATGACCGACAAATGGATGTGGATCATCGCTGGACTGAATGGGGCTGACAAATCAACCGTCGCACTCATTCTAGCCAATTTGATCGCAAGCCTCACACTTTGGAGGCCCTGCGGACGGCCTCATTGGAGAGTACCGTGACGCCGCGAAGCGACTTTGCTGTCCGCAGCCCCGGCATGCTGCCACGGTCAAATTATGCCGCGTGACGTGT
>JAYSVA010000478.1:0-5716 GCA_043718785.1 Hyphomicrobiaceae bacterium | reverse complement strand
AGCCTTTGGCGCGCTGGACGAGGCGGCGTCCGCCAGCGGGCAGGTCGTAGACCATTTCTGGCGCGTGCAGGCCGAGCTTGTCGAAGTCGATCAGGTTGATGTCGGCTTTCATGCCGGGCAACAGGGCGCCGCGATCAGCCATGCCCATGGCGCGGGCGTTGCGCAGCGATTGCGCGTGCACCAGGAACGGCAGCTCGAGCTTCGGGCCGCGCGTGCGGTCACGGGCCCAGTGCTTGATCAGTGATGTCGGATAGCTGGCATCGCAGATGTAGCCGCAGTGCGCGCCCGCATCGCTGAGGCCCAGCAGGGTTGCTGGGTGGGTGAGCATTTCGTGAACAACATCAAGGTTGTTATCGGTGTAGTTGTACAGCGGGAAGTAGAATTTCTGCGTGCCGCCGTGCTGCAGCACCAGGTCATAGGCGACTTCGGCGGCAGGACGTCCTGTCGCTTTGGCGATGCCAGCGATGCTGTCTTCCTGGCGTGGCTCGTAGTTGGCTTCCGCGTCTGAGCCTTGGCTGAGCGGGAAGTACTTGTGGAAGTGCGTCGTGATGCTGTCGAGGCGGCGGTTGCCCTGGGCGACGGCGGCCTCGGCCAGGATCTTCGCCCGCAGCGCCGGTTCCTGCATGCGGCGGACGCGTTCTGCCAGCGGCAGGTTGGCGATGGCGACATACGATGCCGCCAGAAAGAACGGATGCATCGAGCATTCCAGCCCGTGGATCATGCCAACCGGGCGGCAGGCGACCTGCGCCTTGATATCCAGCCCATCGGCACGCGCTATGCCGGTGCGGCGCATCACTTCGCGCCAGCGGTCAGGCAGGAAGTCATGCTGCAACAGGGTGAACGACAGCGGCCTGCCGCTCGCCGCGGCGACGTCGCGGATCAGCGTGAACTCGTGATCCAGTTCGTCGAAATCGGAGATCAACTGCACCACGCCTTTGCCGGTCTCGCCCATCGCCCGGGCGATGGTTTGCAGCTCGTGTGAGGCGGCACCGAGGCTCGGAACCGCTTCGCCACGTGCGGTGCGGTGGACAAGAGTGCGTGATGAGGTAAAGCCCAGTGCGCCAGCGGCGACCGCCTGTTTGACGGTGTCGGCCATGCCCTTGAGGTCGTCATCAGTCGCGGTTTCGCGTCCGGCGCCACGTTCGCCCATGACGAAGACGCGCAAGGTGCTGTGGGGAATTTGCGCGCCAATGTCCATGGAGCGGGGCATGGTTTCCAGCGCGTCGAGGTACTCAGGAAAACTCTCCCATGCCCATTTGACGCCTTCGCTCAGCACCGGGTTGGGAATGTCCTCGACGCCCTCCATTAGCTCGATCATCCACTCGCGCTGATGCGCATGAGCGGGCGCGAAGCCGACACCGCAGTTGCCCATCACGGCGGTCGTAACGCCATGCCACGACGACGGCGTCATGTAAGGGTCCCACGTCGCTTGCCCGTCGTAGTGGGTGTGAATGTCGATCCAGCCGGGCGTCACCAGCAGGCCGTCGGCATTGATGCTGCGCCGGGTCGCGCCGCTAACTTTGCCAACCTCGGTAATCCGCCCGTCGGCAATGGCGACATCAGCGGTGGTGGCGGGTGCGCCTGTGCCGTCAACAACGGTACCGCCGCGGATTACGATGTCGTGCATGTTCGCCTCGAAGTTCAGGAGCTCTTGCTGGACACGGCAAAAAGCCGGGTCAACGCATAGTCTGCGCTGCCCCGGCTATGAATGCTAGCAAGTTTGCTAATCGGCTGGCGCAGACGGTTACCGCGTTTGCGGCACGGCTGGGCCAGCTGGTGCCTTCGGTGCGCCACCTTGCAGACGGTCAAGCACGCCGCCACGAGCCGGAGCGCCTGGTGCCGGAGCATCGGTGCCAGTGGCAGGCACGCCCGCTGCTGGGGCTGCCGGCGTGGCTGGTACGGTTGTGCCGACAGCAGCCGGAGCGTCGAACACCGAGCCAGGGGCTGCGGATTTCTGTGCGAGCAACGTCAGAACGATGCTGGTGGTGAAGAACCCGGCGGCCAGCACGGCAGTGGTGCGGGTTAGCAGGTTAGCTGTGCCGCGACCGGTGAGGAAACCACCGCCGCCGCCACCACCGCCGCCACCGATGCCAAGGGCACCGCCTTCGGAGCGCTGCAACAAAACAACCGCGATCAAAGCCGCAGCGATCATCAAATGAATAACCAGTACAACCGTTGCCATGGGGAAGGCGTCCATTCTAGCGTGAGGCGGAGCGCAACAACCGTTGGCCCGCGCAATGTCAAGATTTGCAACCCGTCTACACTACTCCGGCTCCCGCCGCCAGTGGGGATGCGCCAGATGCTTGACGACATGGTCGCTTGTGGCCTCAGGTGGAGGTCCAACAGGGTGATTAAATTCTTGGCACAAACCTATCCTCACGCGTTCCCGGAATCCGTTTCGAGCGCAGCTCGATCCGGATGTCCGGGATCTTTGCAACTGCGTGTGAGGCGAGATCTGGCCCCACGGCGACGGTAAAGACCCCGGACATCGGAACAGCGCGAGCGTTGATCCGAATCCGGGGAGGCGTGAGGATAGTGCGGAGAATTGCCCTGAGGTGAAACAGGGGATGGCACATGAAAGCGCTTGTCTATACGGGGCCGAACAGCCTGGAAATCCGCAACGAGCCGGATCCGGTGGCGGCTGGCGAGGATGTGGTGGTGCGGGTCGAATCTGTTGGTATTTGCGGCTCGGATATGCACGCTTATCATGGATATGACAGCCGTCGTCCGGCGCCGCTGATCCTCGGGCACGAGGCGGCGGGGCGGATTATTGCCGGGGTGAACGTGGGGCAACGCGTGACGATCAATCCGCTGGTCACCTGTACAACCTGTGATTTCTGCCTCGATGGCCGCTCGCATCTGTGCCGCGAGCGCCAGATCCTGTCGATGATGCCGCGTCCCGGCGCGTTTGCTGAGCAGGTGCGCGTGCCCACCCGCAATCTGGTGGTGGTGCCGGATGGCCTATCGATGGACCACGCGGCGCTGGCCGAGCCGCTAGCGGTCGCCTACCATGCGGTCAATTTGGGGATGCGCTCCTTGGCCCGGCCGGTGTCGGCAACCAAGGCAGTGGTCATTGGTGGCGGCGCGATCGGCTTAGCGACGGCGTTGTGCCTGTCGTTGCAGGGTTTTCGTGGCGTGAAGGTCGCTGAGCTACACGCCGGACGCCGCACTACAGTCGAGAAGGCGGGCGACTTCCAGGCCTACGCGCCGGGCGGCAAGGGCGAACCCGCGAGCGACAGAATTGATCTCGTGTTCGATGCCGTCGGGGCTGAGGCCACGCGCAAAGCTGCCTCGGCGTTGGTTCGCCCCGGCGGGACGATTGTGCACATCGGTTTGCTGCCGGGCGAAGCCGGGTTCGACGTCCGCAAGATCACGTTGCAGGAGGTCACCGTGACAGGCACCTACTGCTACACCATGGTCGAATTCCGCGAAGTGGTGGCAGCGCTGGCCGCCAAGCAATTCGGCCCCTTGGGCTGGTTCGAAACGCGGCCACTGAGCGAGGGCGCAAGAGCGTTCGCGGATTTGGATGGTGGGAAGACGGATGCCGCGAAGATCGTGCTGCGGCCTTGAGTTGGCCATCAACATCAAAACTATGTTATGGTTTTTTCACGTTGTTTTAAGGAGGCGTTATGGGTGAGCTTATCTTGCGCGATCTGTCCGCAACGGTGAAAGCTGGTTTGCAGCGCCGCGCGGCTCAACATGGCCGCAGCCTCGAGGCAGAAGTGCATCTGCTGCTGCAACAGGCTGCCGCCGAGACTGATGCGGGCTCGGTTAATGTTGCGGAGCCTCATGACGCCTGGATCAAACGCGTTGAAATGCATCCTGTTGAAACTGAGGTCTGGGAGGCGTTTGAACAATCCCTGGTCGAAAGCCGTTCGGCATGGCGTGATGAACCGCTCGATCTTGATCAATGATCATCCTCGATACCAATGTGATCTCGGCGGCGATGTTACCGAGCAAGAACCCGGCGGTTGCGACTTGGATGTCCAAGCAGGTACCGTCTGACCTGTTCATTACTGTGATCACGCTGCACGAAGTTACCTTTGGCATTGAACGACTTGCCTCTGGTCCACAGCGGTCAGGATTGGTCAACCGGTTTGATGAGCTGATGCGCAGTAGGATCGGTGGGCCCATACTGGTCCTTGATCCCGCAGGTGCTCGCCGCGCTTCGCAATGCCGCGCTGCTGCGATCAAAGCCACCGGTCATTGCGATGTGCCGGACAGCCTGATTGCTGGGATTGCTTTGGTCAACGGTGCTAGCGTCGCTACGCGCAACGTGAGTGATTTCAAGCATTTCGGGGTGTCGTTGATTGATCCGTGGGTGAGTGGATCGTGAAGTAGAGTGCTCGGCAGTACCGCATCGGCTGGCAACTAATGTTGCTGCCTTAAGCCTCCGGCGGCAAGGGACTAGTCCCTTGACCCGCTTATAAGTGGTTCCAAGGACAAGTCCTTGGCCGCCGGAGGCTAGATTTAAACCAACGCCTTGCCCTCTTTGCCGATCGCCTTGCTCACCGTCTCGTCGCTGACCTCTTCGCCCATGATCATTTCGTTGTGGGCGGCGCCGGAGGGGATCATCGGGAAGCAGTTCGCCAACGGCGAGACGCGGCAATCGAACAACACGGGTTTATCCGACGCGATCATTTCGAGGATCATCTCGTCGAGGTCGGCGGGGTGTTCGCAGCGCATGCCTTTGCCGCCGTAGGCTTCGGCGAGTTTGACGAAGTCGGGCAGCGCTTCGGTGTAGCTCTCGGAATAGCGGTTTCCGTGCAGTAGCTGCTGCCACTGCCGCACCATGCCCATATACTGGTTGTTGAGAATGAACGTCTTGACCGGCAAACGGTACTGCACAGCGGTGCTCATCTCCTGGATGTTCATCAGGATCGAGGCGTCGCCGGAGATGTTGATCACCTGCGACTTCGGATGCGCGATCTGCGCACCGATGGCCGCTGGCAAGCCGTAGCCCATGGTGCCGAGGCCGCCGGAGGTCATCCAGCGGTTCGGCTCCTGGAAGCGATAGTGTTGGGCGGCCCACATCTGGTGCTGGCCGACCTCGGTGGTGATGTAGGTGTCGCGGTCCTTGGTCAGGGCGTAGAGGCGGTCGATGGCCTGTTGCGGCTTGATGATGGTGTCGTTGGTGCGGAAGCTCAGGCACTGGCGGGCGCGCCAGCCGTCGATTTGCCGCGACCAGTCGTCCAGGGCGTTGCGGTTGGCCTTCAGCCCCTCGGCCTTCCAGGCCGCGATCAGGTCGTCGAGCACGCTGCCGGCGTCGCCGACGATGCCGATGTCGACCCGCACGTTCTTGTTGATCGAGGAGGCGTCGATATCGATGTGGATCTTCTTGCTGCCCGGCGAGAAGGCGTCCAGCCGGCCGGTGACCCGGTCGTCGAACCGCGCCCCGACGCAGATCATCACGTCGCAGTCGTGCATGGCGTGGTTGGCCTCGAACGTGCCGTGCATGCCCAGCATGCCCAGCCAGGCCGGATCCGCCGCCGGAAAGGCGCCCAGGCCCATCAGGGTCGAGGTCACCGGCGCGCCGGTCATGGCGGCGAACTCACGCAGGCTCGCACTGGCCTTGGGACCAGCGTTGATGACCCCGCCGCCGGTATAGAAGATCGGCCGGCGGGCCTTGGCGATCATCCGGGCGGCCTCGGCGATCTTGCTCGCGTCACCCTTGGTGCGCGGCGCATAGCCGTGGCTGAAGCTGACCTCGTCGGGG
>JAYSVA010000477.1:0-5720 GCA_043718785.1 Hyphomicrobiaceae bacterium | reverse complement strand
GCGATGGCGTGGCCGTCATTTGTCTCAATCGCCCAGCCCAACGCAACGCCATGAAACTGGCGATGTGGCTGCAGCTTGCGTCACTATACAACGAACTCGGGGCGGACCGCGCAGTGCGCAGCATTGTTCTGACCGGAGCAGGCGGCGCGTTCTGCGCCGGAGCCGATATCAGTCAGTTCTCAGCTCTGCGCGCATCACCTGAAAGTGGTTCGCACTATCAAGGTGCTGTCGAGGCGGCCGAACTCGCCATAGTTCATTGCCCCAAACCGACCATCGCCGCAATTTCAGGCGCATGCGTTGGCGGCGGCCTCGCGCTCGCCGTCTGCTGTGATTTCCGGTTCGCCGACCCAACGGCGTACTTTGCCATCCCGGCGGCCCGCCTCGGCATTGTCTATGGTGTGCCGGAAACGCGGTTGCTCGTGAGCGCTGTTGGCGTCACGAAGGCCAAGGAAATCCTTTACTCAGGCCGACGTTTCGATGCTGACGCGGCCGCTGCTATCGGCTTGGTGACCCATCCCATCGTTGCGGACGTAACCGCGAGTGTGGTTGCCGCTGCAATCGAGTATGCTGGCACCTTCGCCACGTCAGCGCCTCTGACAATTGCCGGAGCAAAGCTTGTCATTGGCGCAGTTGTGGACGGCGAATTGGACACGAAAGCCAACCAGATCAAAGATATCCTGCGCGCATCGATCTCCAGCCAGGACTACAAAGAAGGAGTTGCCGCCTTCATGGAGAAGCGCTCCCCGCGCTTCACTGGCACCTGATACCCGGCTGATCACAGGAGCATTTGAATGGCAACGGCATTGCGCGGCGCTGACCTATTGGCGCGGACGCTCGATCAAGCGGGACACCGCGCGATCTTCACGCTATCCGGCAATCACATCATGCCGCTGTACGACGCCACGATTGGCACCGGCCTACGATTGATCCACACCCGGCATGAGGCCGCCGCCGTGCATATGGCGGACGCCTACGCCCGGCTGACAGGCGGCGTCGGCATTGCCCTGGTCACCGGCGGACAGGGCCACACCAATGCTGTCGCCGCGCTGACCACCGCGCAATGTGCCGATAGTCCGCTGGTGCTGTTGTCCGGCCACGCCGGCATCAGAGAACTCGGTCGCGGCGCGTTCCAGGAGCTTGACCAAGTGGCGCTCGCCCGCCCCGTCACCAAAGCCGCCTGGATGGTGCGTTCGGCGGACAGGTTCGGGCATGATCTCGCCGAAGCGATAAAGATCGCTAAAAGCGGCAGGCCGGGGCCTGTGCACCTCAGCCTACCGGTTGATCTACTGGAACAGAAGCTCGACGACCAACCAAGCCTGTGGCCGTCAGCACTTGCATTCAATACCCAGCCCCAACCAATAGCGACCTCGGTCGTGCGCCACATCATGGCATCGCTGGCAACCGCCAAGCGACCGCTCATTCTGGCGGGTCCGATGCTTTGCACTGCGGCGGGCCGGGCCGTACTGGCGGACCTGCAAACTGCAACTGGCATTCCAGCCCTCGGCATGGAAAGCCCGCGCGGCATCAACGATCCATGCCTTGGCGCGTTCGCGGAAGTCCTAGCCCAGGCCGATCTGATCGTGCTGCTCGGCAAACCGCATGACTTCACGCTGCGTTTTGCCGAGCCGCCGTTCGTTCATGCGCAGGCAACCTTCATCGTCATCGATCCGGACGCCGCTTTGATCGACCGCGCCACCCGCGAGAGGGCCGGGCGGGTCACGCTCACCGCCGTCGCTGACGCGCTTAGCGCTGCGAACACACTGATCGCCGCCGCATCACCTGCTGCCAACCGCGGCTGGTGCACCGACGTGGCCGCCGCAATAGCGTATCGCCCTCGGCAGTGGCAAACCCTGTCGGGCACTGGCGGAAAATTGCATCCGGTCGAACTCTGCCGCGCCATCCAGCCGATCATGACCGCAAACCCGAGCGCCGTTTTCATCGCTGACGGCGGTGAAATCGGCCAGTGGGCGCAAGCGGGCATCACAGCCAAACGCCGCGTCATCAACGGCGTCGCCGGGTCCATCGGGGCAGGCCTGCCATTCGCGCTGGCCGCCCGCGTGGCCGAGCCGACAGCGCCGATCATCGCGGTGATGGGCGATGGCACGTTCGGGTTCCACATGGCCGAATTCGACACCGCCGTCCGCCACAACTTGCCGTTCGTCGCCGTCGTCGGCAATGATGCCACCTGGGGTGCGGAGCATCAGATCCAGGTCCGCGACTACGGAGCAGACCGCGCCCACAGCTGCGCGCTGCTGCCGACCCGCTACGACCAAGTTGCAGTGGCACTCGGCGGTCATGGAGCGTTGGTCACAGAAAGCGCCACCCTCGCCCCCGCCCTGGAACGCGCCATCGCCAGCGGCAAACCGACGTGCATCAACGTCATGATCGAGGGCCACTCTGCGCCCGTAGTCAGACGGTCGAAGTAACCCACCCCAGCGCCGCCATGCGAATGCGGGACAGGGTCCCAGCAATGTCGCCGTTTGCTGTGTGATCAGAATGCGCTACGCCTAGGGGCAGGGAGCACCACATGTCCGCAGATCACCACCACCCGATCCTCAACCCGCTGCCGAAATTTCACACGGAGGGCGACTATGCCGATGCGGAGGTGCTGCTCGCGCATCGCAACCATGGCATGCACTTGGAAGCACTGCGCCACGACGTGACACCGCCGGGCATGCACTACTTGCTCATCCACTTCGATGTGCCATTTGTCACGAGACCCGAGGAGTGGTCGCTGACTTTTGGCGGGCTAGTCAACAAGCCGTTCAAGTTGGCGCTGGACGAGATCAAAAGCTTACCGCAGGTGACCCAGCGCGTGACACTGGAGTGTGCCGGGAATGGTCGCGCCACCGTGCAGCCGCGCTGGCAAAGCCAACCCTGGCACCACGAAGCCGTTGGCACTGCGGAATGGACCGGCACGCCGCTAAAGCCACTGCTAGAACGGGCAGGCTTCAAGCCGGAGGCCCAGGAGGTCGTGTTCCTCGGCGCTGATCGCGGCTTCGACGGCGGTGTCGAGCATGACTATGGTCGCTCGCTATCCACCGCCCTTGCCATAGGCGACGATGTACTGCTCGTCACCGCTATGAATGGCCAACCACTATTGCCGCAGCACGGCTTCCCGCTGCGCCTGATTGTGCCCGGCTGGTACGGCATGGCCAGCGTCAAATGGCTGAACCGGATCGAGGTCATCGATCACGCCTACCAGGGCTTCCAGCAGGTCGGCACCTACATCTACCGGCAGGAGAAAGGCGACGCAGGCACCCCCGTCACCACCATCCGCGTCAAATCGCTGATGAGCCCACCCGGCATTCCTGATTGGTACACGCGTGGCCGCGTCGCCAAAGCTGGCCGCCAAGAACTGTTTGGGCGGGCCTGGTCGGGTGCGGGCGTCGGCATCAGCAAAGTCGAGGTCGCCGTTGATGGCGTCTGGCAGCCCGCGACGCTCGATCCACCATCCGGCAAATATGCTTGGCGCGGCTGGCGGTTCATGTGGGATGCGAAACCCGGCGAACGCGTGCTGCAATGCCGCGCCACCGATGCCAACGGCGACGTGCAGCCACTTGAGCAACGCTTCGACCGCGCCGGATTCGGTAACAATACTGTTCACACTGTTGCAGTCACGGTGCGCTGATGGAATTCGAACGTAGGTTGGGTCAAGCTTTTGCGCGACCCAACAACTTCACTTTGAGCACCGCCCGTGGAATGTTGGGTCGCGCGAAGTGCTTGACCGAACCTACGAGTGCGGCGTTGTTCGGGGCAACAAACGAAAGCCATTGATTAGATGATCCCTGAACCAATGATCAAAGTTTCGCTATGGCGCGGCAAAACCGAAGGCGGCTACCAGACCTTCGACGTGCCGCAGCACGAAAGCCAGACCGTGCTCGACGTCGTCACCTATGTGCAGCGCGAGCTTGATCCCACACTGGCCTACCGCTTTTCCTGCCGGGTCGGCGTCTGCGGCAGCTGCGCCATGACCGTCAACGGCCGCCCGCGTTGGACCTGCCGCACACACGTTTCGAAGGTGATCGAGGATGGCCGCATCGAGATCGGGCCGCTGGCCAATTTGCCTGTCATCAAAGACCTGGCCGCCGACATGGCCCCGTTCTTTGAGAAATCAAAAGCGGCGCAGAACCATTTCGTGCCGTCGCTGACCCGCCATGATCCGGTGCCCGTGGTCAGCCCGGTAACGCCCGCCCGCATCTCCGTCGACGCCGCCATCGAGTGCATTAACTGCGGCATCTGCTTTGCCGCCTGCGACAGCGTCCGCTGGAACCCAGACTACCTTGGCCCCGCCGCCCTCAATCGTGCTTGGACCCTGATCAACGACACCCGCGATGCAGGCAACAGCGAGCGCCTCGCTGCCGTCACGGCGAAGGGCGGCTGCCAGAGCTGCCACACCCACCAGAGCTGCGAACAGCACTGCCCGAAAGGTCTCAACCCCACCGCCTCCATCGCCGGCATCAAACGCCGCGCCATGGCCGCCTACATTCGGGGGGAGTGAGCCATGAAACCCGATCAGTCATTCCGCCTGTACATCTGGCAGCGGGCGTCGGCGGCGCTGATGGTGCCGTTTATCGCGGCGCACCTGGTGCTGATGTTCTACGCGACGCGGCAGCAGCTGACGGCAGCCGACATCCTCGCCCGCACCCGCGGCTCAGTCGGCTGGGCGGCGTTCTACGGCGCGTTCGTCCTGCTCGCGGCAGTCCACGGCGCCATCGGCGTGCGCACGGTCATGGCCGACTGGGTCCACTCCACTGACCGCGTCCGGGATGGCCTCATGTGGGGCTTCGGCATACTGCTCGCACTGCTGGGTCTCCGTGCCGTCATCGCCGTAATCTGGCCGGGAATGCTGTGATGCTAAACGCCCGCCACCTGCATCGCCTTCCCCGTTGCTCCCCTCCTCCCCCCTTGAGGGGGAGGACATCGCGGCTCGCATTTTGTCCTTCACAAAATACGATTTGGCCGCGTGAGGTGGGAGGGGACTTCGCGCCACGAGCCCTGCCTCTCCCCCCCACCCCGGCCCTCCCCCTCAAGGGCAGGGCTTTCGCCTATGAACTCGCCGCGCGCACACCGTCGCGGATTTTCTCCTCCTCCCCCTTGAGGGCTAGCAAATTCACACATCTTTGCGGAGGTGCCAGCCTTGCGCCATGGCTTTGAACTTCTGCCAGCCGTTGGCCATCGTTTTGGGGCCGGCGGCGCCGTAAGTCGTGTAACCGCTCCAGCCGCCGAGGCGGGCGACGATCCAAGCGATCCAGGCGAGGGAGCCGGGTTCGTTGGGATTTTTTTGCTTTGCCGTTTTGCCTTCGAGGGTGGGGCAAAGGCACGCCGCGAACGCCTCCTCCGGCGCATCAATGACTTCCGCAGCGCGACGCTCGGGGCCTGCGTCGCGACCTTCCACGAGTTGCATGACGGCGACGCCGGAGACGGCGCCCATGGCCACCAGATTCTGCAGCGCGTGCACGCCTTCGACCATCGCGCCTTCGAGATCGATGCCGCTTTTCTTCAGTGTCCGATTGTATTCCTCGATGCGCCAGCGCTGCTGATAAAGCGCCACGACCGCCATCGCTTGCTCGACGGATGTGGTCGGCGCGGTGGTCAGCAGGCGCCACAAGACCGGCTCTTGCCCGACGGGGGCGCCGACCTCGACCACCTCGACCAGCTGCAGCGCAATCGTATTCGGCATGTCTTTGGTCTTGCACTTCTTCGGCTTGGCAATCGAG
>JAYSVA010000476.1:0-13870 GCA_043718785.1 Hyphomicrobiaceae bacterium | reverse complement strand
AGCGACGTCTTGCCGTGGTCAACGTGGCCAATCGTGCCGATGTTGCAATGCGGTTTCGTCCGCTCAAACTTTGCCTTACCCATGGGGAGCTCCTGCTCGTCTCTAACTTCGGCCAACTTTTCTGGCGTTGACCAATGGGCCGCTCGGTACTGGGAATTAATGTAAAGCGCAAGAGGGGCCACCACATAATGCTGCAATGCAGAGGCGTGCAGGCGCAAAACGGAGGTTAATATGCCAGCTCAATCAACCCTCACCACTTTAGGTGTCCACCACATCACGTTCATGGGCGCGGATCGTCAAACATCGGTGGATTTCTGGGGCGGGGTGCTCGGCATGCGGTTCGTGTTCGAACAGCCCAACCTCGACGATCACGTGCAGAACCACCTGTACTTCGATCCCGGCGATGGCCGCCTCATCACCATTTTCACTCGCGAGGACTGGGTTGCCGACCGCCGCCCACCGCCGCTAAAGGCAGGCGCACTCCACCACCTCGCATTTATCGTCTCCTATGAGATGTATGCGCAATCTGCGAGCCGGTTGAAAGCGCTTGGTTTTGCCAACTCCGGCGAAGTCGACCGTGGCTTCATGGACAGCGTGTATTTCCGCGACCCGCTCGGCCAACTGTTCGAGCTCGCCAGCTACAAGTTTACGCCGCCAGCGGGACGCACGCATGCAGACGTGCTGGCCAAAGCGCACGAGATCCGTGTCGCCAAAGGTGCCCTGAACATCGTAGATGAACATCTAGCGGACGCCGTCGCAGCCTTGAGTTAGGGTTCCGAACCGTCCGACCGTTGCCCCCGCCCACAAAGGATAAACCCATGCCCACCGCCACCTACGACATGGACATCATCGTCTCCGGGTTTCCGGGGAAATCGGTTTGCCATGGCGGGTTGGGGTGGAGCACGATTGTGCTGCTACGCGGCACGGGGGCGCAGAACGGCCGGGTGGCGCTGGTTGATGCCGGGTCGTTTGGCATGCGCGATCTGCTGCTCAAGGGGCTGCGCGCGCGCGGGCTGGAGCCGAAGGACGTTACGGATCTGCTGCTGACGCACTCCCACCACGATCACTCCGTCAACTGGACGATGTTCCCGCACGCCCGCATCGTCATCGGCGATGATGAGCTGACATGGTCGCTGCAGGAGCCGTGGGGCATCACGCCGGTGCCGGAGCTTTATGTCAAAGAGTTGAACACTTGGCCAACCCTCGCCCGCGTCAAAGCCGGGGCCGAGGCGATGCCGGGCATCGCCACGCACTTGGCACCGGGGCATACGCCGGGCTGCCTTGTCTATGTGCTGGAGGGGGCGACGCACGACATCATCTTCACCGGCGACGCCGCCAAAAACCGCGCCGAACTGGTCTCCGGCTCCACCGACATGACCTATGATCCAGCGATCAGCCGCGCCTCCATCGAGATGATCTGGGGCCTGTGGCGGAAGCGGCCCGGCAACGTGCTGGTGCCCGGCCACGACCTGCCGATGGTGCTAAGCGATGGCGGCGTCACCCGCTATCTCGGCACCCGCGACGCCGCCATCAAAGCCTGGTACGGCGACACCATGGACCAAACCACCGTGTTCGCGCTGACGGTGGGTTGAGGACTAGAAAATTCTTCCCCTTCTCATCTTGGCCGCCTACGCGGCCATGATGAGAAGGGGAAGGTTTGAAAAAACTGGACACTCCCCCTAATGGAACCATTTCTAATCCGGGCGTTGGCAGCGGGCATTGGCCTTGCCATCGTCGCGGCACCGCTAGGCTGCTTTGTGGTGTGGAACCGCATGGCCTACTTCGGCGAGACGATTGCCCAGGCCAGCCTGATCGGCATCGCGCTCGGGCTGCTGTTCAAGCTCGACCTGACGCTGATGACGCTGGTGGTGACGCTCGCCGTCGCCGCCCTGCTGATCGCACTCAGCCGCCAGAAAATGCTGCCCTTAGACTCGCTGCTGGGGCTGTTGGCCCATGGCGCGCTGGCGATCGGCGTCATTGCGACATCGCTGGTCAAAGGCCCGTCGGTCGATCTGATGGGCTATCTGTTCGGCGACATCTTCGCCGTGTCCGCAACCGATCTCTACTGGGTGTTCGGCGGCGGCGCGCTGGTGTTGGCGGCGCTCTGGCAGCTCTGGCATCCGCTGCTCTCCCTCGCCGTGCACGAGGAACTGGCCGCCGCTGAAGGCGTCGACCGGGCTTGGGTCAAAGCCGCGCTGGTGATCCTGCTTAGCCTGACCATCGCCGTGGCCATGAAGATCGTTGGCATCTTGCTGATCATTGCCTTCCTGATCATGCCCGCCGCCGCCGCCCGTCCGCATGTGTCGACACCGGAAGCCATGGCGCTTGGGGCTGCGGGCGTCGGCGTCGTCGGCGTCATTGCGGGCTTGGCGCTGTCGTACCGGGCCGACATCCCCGGCGGCGCGTCCATCGTGCTGGTGCTGGCCATTATCGCCGGAATATCACTCACCGTCGGTGCCCAACGCCGCACGGCGTGATCGACCTGATGTTACCCACAACTGTCCGCGTTTTACCCACAACCAGCGAACGTGGACGGCTGGATCAGCGCTTCGCTCTGGCCGTACAACGCCATCATTGCAAATTATGCTGATGAGGGCGGACCATGATTTCTTACATCGCTGGATTAGGACTTCTCGCGGCCGGGATCGGCAGCTGGCCGCTGTGGCTGGTGCCTGTCGGGGCGTTGTTTCTCGTTGATCGCTCCTGGCATGCGAAGCTCGCATATCGCCAGCGCTTTCGCGGTACGTTGGCGGCACATATTCTGCCTTACGCAACCACGATGTGTGTGCTTCAAGCAGGGCTGACAGCGGTGGCGGCGTATGGCTTGGGACGGGTCCTGGGAGCTACGTTGGTCGGCTGAACCTCGGCTGAACCTGCGGGACGCTAGATGACTTTGATTGCCACCAGCGCGCCTTCAGGCGTCGATTCCAGCTATTCGTGGTTCCGCCTGCTCATCTCGGTGCTCATCGCCACCATCGGCGGCATTGGCTTGTGGTCGATTGTCGTGGTTTTGCCAGTGCTGCAGGCCGAATTCCAGGTCGCGCGCGGTGCAGCCTCGCTGCCCTACACGCTCTCGATGTTGGGTGTCGCGTTTGGCAGCGTCATCATGGGGCGGCTGGCGGACCGGTTCAGCGTCGTCGCGCCGATCATCGTCGGCGGTTGTGCGCTTGGCATTGGCTACATCGCCGCCGCGTACTCCACCAGCCTGTGGATGTTCGCGCTGATCCAGGGCGGCATCATCGGCATGTTCGGGGCCAGCGCCACGTTCGGGCCGCTGGTTGCCGACATCTCGCATTGGTTCCTGAAGCGCCGAGGCCTCGCCGTCGCCATCTGCGCCAGCGGCAACTACCTGTCCGGCACCATCTGGCCGCCGATCATCAGCCATTTCGTCTCGACCGTCGGTTGGCGCACCACCTACATCGGCATCGGCGTGTTCTGCGTCGTGACGATGATCCCATTGGCCCTGCTATTGCGCCGCCCATCGCCAAAGCAAGAGACGTTCAACGCCGCCGGCATCAGCTCCGACCCCGGTGCCGCCAAGCTGCAGGCGCTCGGCATATCGGCCAACAAATTGCAGGCGCTCCTGGTGTTGGCGGGCGTTGCCTGCTGCGTCGCCATGTCGATGCCGCAGGTGCACATCGTCGCGTATTGCGCTGACCTCGGCTACGGCCCGGCGCGCGGCGCGGAAATGCTGTCTGTCATGCTCGGATTGGGCATCGTCAGCCGCATCACCTCAGGCTGGCTGTCCGACAAGATCGGTGGCGTTAAAACGTTGCTGATCGGCTCGGTCATGCAGGGGTTGACGCTGCTGCTGTACATCCCGTTCAACGGGCTGATGTCGCTATACGTGGTTTCGGCCCTGTTCGGCCTCGCCCAAGGTGGCATTGTGCCAAGCTATGCCCTGATCGTGCGCGAATATTTCCCGGCCAAGGAAGCCGGCACCCGCGTCGGCCTGGTGCTGATGTCCACCATCGTCGGCATGGCGCTTGGCGGCTGGCTGTCCGGCGTCATCTACGACTACACCGGCTCGTATCAAGCCGCCTTCCTGCACGGCGTCGGCTGGAACCTGCTCAACGGCGCCATTGGGGTATGGCTGCTGACACGGGGGCGGCGGGTGGTGGGGGCGGCCGGGCGGACGAAGGTGGTCGCTTGAGGTGAAACCGTAGGGCGGGATAGCCCGCTTGCGTATCCCGCCACGACCGGGCGACGGCCTCCCGTGTTCTTTTCCACTCACCGAACAGGCCGTCTTGGCGTTCATACTCAGCAAAAAGAGCATTGTATGACACTGCGGAGCAAGTCGCCGGCGCAATACGCAAGTGGGCTATTGCGCCCTACGGGCCTCACGTTTTTTGCTGAACCGTAGGGCGGGATAGCCCGCTTGCGTATCCCGCCGCGACCGGGCGACGGTCGGTCGTATTCATTCGCGCTCACCGAACTGACTGCCGTCGCTCTTGCGCACATGGTCAGCCAACGCCTGTTCAAAATCACTCATCGTCGGCAGACCGCGATGATCCCGGTGGAACGACGAGAACGGCCAGTCCTCAACTTTTACAACCTGCCCGTGTTTGACCGGATTGAACCAGCAATAATCGATGTGGTTGTTGAGATCGCGCTCATCGCGAATAACGTGTTCCCAATAGCGGCGCTGCCAGATACCGCGCTCGCCATTCGCTTGTCGAACCGCATCCAGCCGTTCGACTTTCGGAAGCATTTTCGAGAAGCGGTACTTGATTGAACGCCAGCGCGCAGGAAAATACGCGTCGCCATCGGGCAACGTCCAAACTGCGTGGATGTGATCCGGAAGGATCACCATCGCGTCGATTTCGAACGGATAATTCAACCGGGTATCCCGGACCGCCGTGCGAAGATGGTCGATGTGTTCGACAAGCAAGCGACTATCGCGGTCGAGCAAATTGACCGTGAAGAAGTAGCAACCACCTGGAACAAACGCGCGGCGATAGTTCGGCATACTGCACGATAGGCAGAGCAAGCGCGCGGCGCAATACGCAAGGGGGCTATTGCGCCCTACGGATCATTCAAGCACCATCCCCGCCGTCAGCCCTCGGGACGACAAGCTTCGGGGCTGCCGCCTTGGCCCCGCCCGTCACCGCCGCGCCGACCACTTCACGGAACCTGTTCGTGATGGGATATCTCCGGTCACGCCCGAAATTGCGGGCGGAGATTTTGACACCCGGTGCGGCCTGCCGCCGTTTGTATTCGGCTAGATACAGCAGGCGTTCGATCTTCTTCACCGTGGCTTCGTCGTGGCCACGGGCGATGATCTCAGCTAGCGGCATTTCGTGCTCAACCAAACAGGTGAGGATGTCGTCCAGCACCTCGTAGGGCGGCAGGCTGTCCTGGTCTTTTTGGTTCTCGCGCAACTCAGCCGTTGGTGGTTTGGTGATGATGTTTTCCGGGATCACCATGCCAGCAGGGGCTTTGCCACCTTTCGGCAGATTGGCGTTGCGCCAGTGGCAGAGGCGGAACACCTCCATCTTGTAGAGATCTTTGATCGGATTGAAGCCGCCGTTCATGTCGCCGTACAGGGTGGCATAGCCGACCGACATCTCGCTTTTGTTGCCGGTGGTCAGCACCATGCCGCCGAACTTGTTGGAGATCGCCATCAGGATGACGCCGCGCGTCCGGCTCTGCAGGTTTTCCTCGGTAATGTCGGACTTCGTGCCTTTAAACAGGTCGCCGAGCGCGGCCGTGAACGCTTCCACCGGCCCGCCAATCGCGACGTTGTCATAACGCAAGCCCAGCGCCTTGGCGCAGGCACTCGCGTCGACGAGGCTGTCCTGTGACGTGTAGCGATACGGCAGCATCACCGCGTGCACTTTGTCCGGACCCAGCGCATCGGCGGCGATGGCCGCGACCAGCGCCGAGTCAACGCCCCCCGAAAGGCCAAGCACCACACTGGGAAAGCCGTTCTTGGCGACGTAATCGCGCACACCGAGCATGCAGGCGTGATAGGCGGCGGCGTCCTTCTCCTCGATCAGCGCTTTCGCGCCAGCCTCGCAGCGCCACGCGCCGCCCGCCTTCGTCCAGGTGGTGAGCTGGAAATCTTCCTGCCACGCAGGCATCTGCACGGCCAGCGACGCATCGGCGTTGAGCACGAACGACGCGCCGTCGAACACCAGCTCATCCTGGCCGCCGATCTGGTTGAGGTACACCAGCGGCAGGCCGGTTTCTGTCACCCGCGCGACGGCGACATTCAGGCGCTGATCTGGCTTCGGCCAATCGAACGGCGAGCCGTTGATCGACACCAGAATTTCCGCCCCGCATTCGGCCAGGCACTCGACCACTTCGTCGTGCCAGATGTCCTCGCAAATTGGCACGCCGAGCCGGACGCCACGGAAGTTGATCGGCCCCGGCAATGGCCCCGCGTCGAACACGCGCTTCTCGTCGAACACGCCGTAGTTCGGCAGATCGACTTTGAACCGCAGCCCGGTGATCTTGCCCGCTTCAATCATGGCGACGGCGTTGTAGACTTTACCGTCCTCCGGCCAGACCGTGCCAACCAGCAGCGCCGGGCCATCTTTGAGTTCGGCGGCCAAGGCTTCGGTGGCAGCCCGGCTCGCCGCCGCAAACGCCGGTTTCTTGACCAGATCCTCGGGCGGATAACCGGTGATGAACAGCTCCGGCAGCACCACCAGATCAGCGCCCGCAGCCCGCCCCTTGGCGTGGGCCGCGCGCGCCTTCGCCACGTTGCCCACGAGATCGCCCAATGTCGGGTTCAACTGCGCCAGCGCGATTTTGAGTGTGTTTGTCATGGACCGAACTTATGGCGGGGGGATTACAAGCGCAATCAGCGCAATTGCATGTGAGATATCATGCCGCTTCGGCAGAGAAGAAAAAGGCACTGCGCAAATGGCCGCCCCTCACCCTCGCCGTCTTGCAAGGCTTGCTAAGTGGCTAAAAAAACGAAGAATTTTCCCTCTCCCCGTTTTTACGGGGAGAGGGTGTAGGCTGAATTGGCGATACGCCAATTCAAGCCGAGGGTGAGGGGCGGCGACGGGCTCCGGGCAGTAACTTTCCGCTTGCCCTGTTTAGCGTCGTCTGATCTTTGACACTCACAGCATTTTATGAGGATACCCCCATGGCCAAAGCCCCAGCCGCCGTTTCGCCGTTTGCGCCGAAGTCGATGCCAACGGTGCCTGCTATTGACGGCGTGCGCTTTGCCACGGCTGCGGCTGGCATCCGCTACAAGGGCCGTACTGACCTGCTGCTGGCGGTGCTCGATCCCGGCACCGTCGCGGCGGGCGTAACGACCAAGTCGAAAACCTGCTCGTCGGCCGTGCTGTGGTGCCGGGAGGCGCTGAAAACCGGCACCGTCCGCGCTGTTGTGGTCAACTCCGGCAACGCCAACACCTTCACTGGCAAAAAGGGCGCGGAGGCCGTGCGCATCACCGCTGAGGCCGCCGCCAAGGCCACCGGCGGCAAGCCCGAGGAGATCTACATCGCCTCCACCGGCGTGATCGGCGAACCGATGGATGCCTCGAAGTTCGCGCACCTGCTGGACGGCATGGCCAAAGCCGCCAAGCCCGACGCCTGGGACGCCGCCGCCCGCGCCATCATGACCACGGACACCTATCCGAAACTCGCCGTACGCTCCGTGCAGATGGGCAAAACCACCGTCACGCTGGCCGGGTTCTGTAAGGGTGCCGGCATGATCGCGCCGGACATGGCGACGATGCTCGGCTTCATGTTCACCGACGCCGCCATCAGCCAGCCGGTGCTGCAGCGGCTCGTCAAGGACACCGCCGACCGCACGTTCAACTGCATCACGGTCGATGGCGACACCTCGACCAGCGACACCGTGCTGCTGTTCGCCACGGGTGCGGCCACCAAGCGCGGCGCACCCGCCATCAAGGACGCCGCCGACCCGGACCTGATTGCGTTTGCAGACGCGCTGCACAGCATGATGCTAGAGCTGGCCCACATGGTCGCCCGCGACGGCGAGGGCCTGACCAAGTTCGTCACCATCGAGGTGCTGGGTGCCGAAAACGACGTCGCCGCCCGCAGAATCGCGTTCTCTATCGCCAACTCGCCGATTATGAAAACGGCGATTGCTGGTGAAGACCCGAACTGGGGTCGCGTTGTCATGGCGGTCGGCAAGTCCGGCGAAATGGCCGACCGCGATAAACTGTCGATCTGGTTCGGTCCACACCTCGTCGCCCGCGAAGGCGAACGCGCCGCCAGCTACGTCGAAGCCACCGCCGCCGCCTACATGAAGAACGCTGAACTGACGATCCGCGTCGACGTCGGCATCGCCGCCGGCCGCGCCACCGTCTGGACCTGCGACCTCACCCATGACTACGTCACGATCAACTCGGACTATCGGAGTTGAGGGGCGTGACATCTGTTCACCAGATCACAACACCGCCCTTCGCATTTTGCGCGAGTTCAACAGCATTTAGAATGTTCCGAACTCGAAACTGCATCGTTTCGGCATTTTCAACTGTGAATTGATCTATGTTCTGCAGTAAAATCTGCGCCTCAACGCGGAGTGTTGAGAGATCTTGACCTTCAACATAGAGATCTTCAACTGCCAGACTAGGCAAGAGCCGCAAACCAAGTGACCTAGCAGTCTGGCCACCGTAGAAAGTAGTACGAAAGCTTTCTGGGCCAGCCAACGTGTACGATTGATCATTCGGCTCAATAAACGATGTTTGACCCGCTTCATCACGCGTGTAGGCATTGACAAGTAGGCTCATAAAAACTCCAACCGGCACTTCGCCGCCCCCAACACCGGTACAATCAGAAAATCATCTGATAACGGATCATCGAAGTCGTCCGGTATGTGAGTAACAAACCGGTCGATGCCGTGCTTTTTCTTGAAGGCGGCCAGGCCTTCCAAATCCAGCCCACCTCGGCGCTTATGCGGCACCAGATCTAGGATCGGCTTGCCTTCGCGGGTGACGACAACGGTTTCGCCCTGCTCGACGCGACGCGCGAGATCGGCAATCCGCTCATCCAGTGTTTCGATAGGTACCGTTTCCATCGTGCTCTCGCTTGTTCGTCGGCAATTCAACGATATCACAAAACGCAAATCGGGGCCACCTCATGAGAGGCAGCCCCGAGCAACTGGCTGAAAACAGAGACCTTACTTCGCTGCCACGGCTGCATCGGCTTGGGGGGCGACCTGCGCCGTCGAGGCCGGAGCAAAGAACGCGTCAACGCGCATGCCCGGCATCAGTGGGGTTTCACCGTCGATGTCGATCTGCACGTCGAGCACGTCGACATCGTTCGGACGGCGCGGACCGCGGCTGGCCAGACGTGCGGGCGCCAGGGCTTGCGCCACAATCGCGACCTTGCCAGCGAATTCGCGGCCAGGGTAGGCATCGGAACGCACCACGACGGACTGGCCGACGCGCACCTTGCTGACATCGCGTTCTTCAAGTTCGGCGCGGACCCGCAGGCTCGACATGTCGCCGACGGTGAGCAATGCTACGTCTGGCGACGGGGCGACGGTTTCGCCGACCTTGGCGATGACCTGCAGCACTGTGCCATCAGCAACAGCTGCGACGCGGGTGCGCTGTATAGCGGTTTCGACCTGGGACAGTTCGGCGCGTGCGGTGGCGAGGCCTGACTCAAGCCGGGTCTGCAGCGGCATACCGGACTGGGTATGCACCTTGCGCATGTTGGCCCGATCCGTGGCAACCCGTTCAACCCAGGCGGCGACGTTGGTGCGGACTTTGGTCACGTCTTCGGCGGTCAAGGCCCCGGCGCGGGCCGCAACTGACACCCGATCAAGTTCACGGCGAGCACTGAACAAGGCGCGTTCGCTGGCCGCTACAGCATCGTCAGCGGTGCGGCGGTCCTTGGCTTGGCCATTCACCGACTCACCATCGCGCTCACGCTTGCGCACCGACACTTCAGCTTCGGCAGCAATCAGGCGTGCCTGCAGATCTTCGTCATCGATGCGGGCGAGCAGATCGCCAGCCATCACCTTATCATTGATGCGGGCGTGCATCTCGACCAGCTTGCCAGCGGCTTGCGCGCCAATCCGCAGCTCGCCGCCCTTCGGCTCGATGCGGCCCGGTGCCGATGCGACCCACTGGCTGCGTGGTGTTGCCGTGGTCGTAGTCGTGGCTGGCTTTTTGGCGACAGGTGTCTGAGCGTTGGCAGCCGTCACCAGCGAACCAGTGCCAGCGCTGGCCATGCCATTCGCTCGCTCCAGGCTGCGCTTGGCCGAGGTGAACTGCACAACAAGACCAACTGACGCTGCCAGAACAGCCGCGATGATCAACGACAGGGTGGATGAGTCGAATTTACGCATGGGGTTATCGCTTTCTCGTCGGATCGAAATGAGTGACATTTTCGCGGGCTTGGCTGCGCCGCTCTTCGCCGACAATGCGGCCATCTTCGATGCGGATGATGCGGTCCGCGAACGGTAGTGTGCGGGAGTCGTGCGTCACCGCGAGCACGGCGCGGCTTTTGTCCTTGGCCAGATCGGCCAACAACTGCATGATTTTCAGGCCATTTTCGCTATCAAGTGCCGCCGTTGGCTCGTCTGCCAAGATCACAGATGGCGTACCAGCAATAGCCCGGGCAACCGCCACACGCTGCTGCTCTCCGCCGGACAGGTGGCGCGGATAATTCTTCAAGCGATGCGCGAGGCCGACGTCTTGCAACGCCATTTCGGCACGCTTTTGGCCCTCACGAGGCGTCAGGCCCTTCACGTCCATCGCCAGCCGGACGTTTTCCATGGCATTCAGTGTCGGAAACAAGTTGTAAGACTGGAAGATGAAGCCGATATGGCGGCGGCGCAAATCGGCGAGGCCTTCCGGGCTCAGCCCCTCCATGCTTTCTCCGGCAATCGACACACTGCCCTCGGTTGGTGCCAGGATGCAGCCCATAATCGACAGCAGCGTGGTTTTCCCGCTGCCCGACGGACCCATCAGCAAGGTCAACTCGCCAGGATTCAACGTCAGGCTGACACCCTTCAGCGCCCGCACTTTGCCAGCACCTTGGCCGAGGTCTTTGACCACATCCGTGGCCACGAGAACCGGCGTCACGGTTTCGGCGGTTACGTCTTCCAGAACTGCTAACATGAACCTAAACCTTATCTGGAAAAGACCATTGCGGGATCGATCTTGGTTACTTTCATGATCGCCGCGATTGCCGAGATGGCGCACATGCCCAACGTGATCGCGAACAGGAACGTCGCCAATCCCGGGGTCATCAGCATCGGCATGGCCGTCTGCTTACTGTACGATACAATGATTAACGCCACGGTCATGCCCAGGATGTAACCGAGGATTGCACTCAACGCCGCTTGCGACAGAATGACCTTATGAATGTATCCGGCAGATGAGCCGAGCGCACGTAAGGTCGCGAATTCGTTGAGATGATCCTTGGTGCTGGAGTACAGCGTTTGCGCCACAATGACGACACCAACGATCAGGCCGAGGATGGCACCGGTGATCATTGCCACGCCTGCCCCGGTCTCGAACAACCACTGGTTGAGGCTGCGATCGCGGAATTCGGTTTTCGTCAGCACTTCGGTGCCGGTCAGCCGCGATTTCAAGTCCGCTTTGACCGCGTCGATGTTCGCGCCCGGCTCCAACTGCACCAGAAAGAACGACGACAGTTCCTCGGGCAATCCCAGCAGGTTACGGGCCCGATTTAACGTAGTGAACACATACGGGGCCATCGTGAACGAGCGGATGCCGTCGGTCATACCGCGCACGCGCACCCGGCCTTTTTCGATTTGGGCCGTCTCGCCCACGCCGCTGATGCCTAATTCGGTCATGTAGCTCTTGTCGACCATCACGGCATCCGGCAGCTTGAGATCGAGCGCACTGCCCTCGACGATGTTCCAGGGTGCTAAGCCGCCATCCTCGGTGTCAGTGCCGACCAGCACCGAGTTGGTGCTTCCACCGTTCGGTTTGCGCCACTCGGAGAACTGCACCAGGATCGGCACCACAGCCTTAACGCCGGGCGCGGAGAGTGCAGCGCTACGCTCACGGGGGGTGAGCAGAATGCCGCCTTCCTCGAAGCTTTTGGCACCATAGGTGGTGACCCAGATTTCACCCTGAGCATTGTCGATCATGTCGACAATCATCCGCTTTGCCCCGAGATAGAGGCCAAGCTGGACAGCAACGAGAACGATAGAGAACAGGATGCCAACGAGCGTAACGATCAGCCGGATGCGATCATGAAACAAGTTACGTATGGCGAGGGTCAAAATCATTAGGGTTCGGCTTTCTCACGCATTACACAACACGGCGCACAACATATCCCAACGCCGATGGGCACCAGACATCGGCCCCCTATAGGCTCAATATCGGCGTCCGGCCATTACGAAATGTTCAACTATGGTCAAACGTTCGGCATTTCAGAGGCTTGCAAACTATCATAGTAAATGAAACACGTGAATGGACAGTTTAGCCAAAACTCGATTTTGCCGTGATCTATGCTTAACTCGGGATTATGACGGGCAAAGCTGCCTGACAACTTGCCCGACAACTTGATTGATCAAATAGGTGACATATGAAAACAGCGTCGAAACTGTGTTCGGGTTTAAAACCCGTTGCGTGGCGTATTGTCGCTGTAACTGTCGCAATCTTGGTCGGTGGCCACACAACCAGCAGTGATGCGGCCGATCCAGACAAATCGAACGTTCAGGGTGTGTGGCTCGATGCCAAGGGCGAGGGCGCCGTTGAAATCGGTCCCTGCGGCGAAAAACTGTGCGGTAAAATCGTATGGGTCAAAGATCCCAACGACAAAACCGGCAAGCCGCTGGTCGATGCGTACAACCCCGAACCAGCCAAGCAAAAGCGTCCGATCTGCGGATTGCCAATTATCGGTGATTTGAAACGCCAGCCAAACGGCAGCTGGGACACCGGCTGGATTTATGATCCGAACGAAGGCAAATCCTACGATTTGGAAGTGACAGCCAAGAGCGGCGACCGCCTCCAGATCAAAGGTTATTTGGGCGTAAAATTCCTAAGCGAGACCTTCGTCTGGACCCGCGCCCCGGCCACTCTGCAGCGGTGTAAGTAGCCGGTCGCGGCTGGCCTCACTTCACCAGCGCGCCCCGCTTCTGCTCGGCCTGCGCAATTAGGGCGACGACGGCGGGCATGATCCGCTCGACGACGACGGCAATACCGGCTGGGTTGGGGTGTAGGCCATCGGGCAGGTTGAGATTAGGCTTTAGCGCCACGCCATCGAGGAAGAACGGGTACAGCGTCGCGCCGTGCTTCTGCGCCAGTTCGGCGAACATACCGTCGAAGGCTTTGACGTAGGCATCCCCCCAGTTGCGCGGGGCCGGAATGCCGGCCACCAGCACCTGGATGCCTTTGCCCTTGAGGCGCGCCAAAATCGTATCGAGGTTGCGCTTGGCCTGGGCCGGGTCCTGGCCACGCAGGGCATCATTCGCGCCCAACTCGACAATCGCCGCGTGCACGCCGTCTGGCACCGCCCAGTCGAAGCGTTCGAGTGCGGCGGCGGTCGTGTCACCGGAGACGCCGGCGTTGATCACTTCGACGTTATGACCGGCCTTCTTCAACGCCCGCTCCAACTGCGCCGGAAACGCTTCCGGCAGGGCAACGCCATATCCGGCCATCAGACTGTCACCATAGGCAACGATGCGGATCGGCGCTTTGGCATCAGGCGAGGCAGCAAATGCGGGGTTTTGCGCTAGCGCCGCCATCAAGAAAAAGCCAGCACACAGCCGAACATTGAACCAACCGGTCGCAGCAACCATTTGAAGGCTGCGGCGTTGAACACCACGCAGCATCCCATGCACCGTCCTCAACATCATGTTATCGCCTTATGTGAAGTCCAAACCGCTGTCATCCAAACCGTCGACCTGACGTAATCCTCATTGACGCAAAAACAAGATCAGATCGAGGCAACCCCA
>JAYSVA010000475.1:0-2643 GCA_043718785.1 Hyphomicrobiaceae bacterium | reverse complement strand
CAGCGGCGTCATGATTTGCCAGCCAGGACCAGAGTTTAGCGGCGCATAGAGATGCCGCTCACCCGCGTGATCGAACGCGCCGACCACGGTCACCCGCTGAAACTCGGGCGAGCCAAGCCCCTTGGCTTTCGCGGCTGCGAGCGCGTCGGCCAGCGGCACCGGAGCCGCCTTCGCCCGCTCGGCCCGTTCCGCGATCAACCCTTCTTTCCAGGCCTTACGCTGCCATTGCCAGTTGCCCAGGTTGAGCAACAGCGCGACGCCCGCCAAGGTGGCGAGCGTCGGCAAGATCAAGCCAGCAGCCTTCAGTTTTTGCAGCATGTGGTGTGGTCCCATCGCACGTCACATCAAACGTACCTGGCGTGTGTACGGCTGCGACGGCGGTTCGGTCCAGCCCGCGAACCCGCGCACCTACTTGGCAGGCGATCCGATACTCGGCCCTACGCTCGGCCCCACTCTGCCGGTTTCCCAGCCGATCAGGGCGCGTTTGCGGGTCAGGCCCCAATGGTAGCCGCCGAGGTTGCCGTCACCGCGTAGTACACGGTGGCACGGCACCACGAACGAGATCGGGTTGCGCCCGACCGCCGAGCCGACGGCGCGGGAGGCTGTCGGCTTGCCGAGATGGTTGGCGATGTCGGCATAGCGCACGGCCCGCCCCATCGGGATACGGAGAAGGGCTTCCCAGACACGGACCTCGAAATCGGTGCCGATCAGCACGAGGCGAACGGGCTGTGCCGGGGTCCAGCGGGCGGGATCGAAGATGCGGGTGAAGTGCGGTTCGGTTCGGGCCGGAGCTTCGGTGAATGTGGCACCCGGCCAGCGCCGCGTCATGTCAGCCAGGGCTTCAGCGCGCGATTGCCCGGCGTCTTCGTCGACGAACGCGAGGCCCGCGATGCCGCGATCGGTCGCCAGCAGCACGGCCTCGCCAAACGGCGACGCGTGGAAGCCGTAGGCGATGTGCAGGCCGTCGCCGCGCCGCTTGTAGTCGCCGGGTGTCATGGCCTCGTGGTCGACGAACAGATCATGCAATCGCCCGCCACCTGACAGACCGACCTCATGCGCGGCTTCAAGCACGCTGGCGGATTGCGACAGCAGCGCCCGGGCGTGATCAACGGTGATCGCCTGGACGAACTCCTTCGGGCTCAGCCCGCACCAGCGCTTGAACAGTTTTTGCGCATGCGCTGGCGAGAGCCCCAGATGCTGGGCTAGCCGCTCCAGATCCGGATGCTCGGCCCAGGTTTCGGTGAGAAAAATGATCGCGCGCCGCACCAGCGCATAATCGCCAGTTGGGACCTCCGGCAACGGCTTCACGGGCTGGATATCAAGGCTCTGCAACATGGGATGTCCCGGGTGGCTTGATGAAACACTGCCACACAATATGCCGCCTGTGCTGAGCTTGCGACCCGTTTCCAGTGCTCATCTTTGACCCACCTGCGATTGAGCCTTTTTTTCGTACCCGTTCTGTCCTATAAGGGGGTGCCGGATTCGTCTGGCTATGGTGATAAATGGCTATCGTAATAAGCCTTTCGGACCCGGGGGCGGTACCCGGCGCCTCCACCACAGGTGGCTTTACCTCGCAGGTAAGGCCATCTCTGATGGGGGCGAAATAGGATCGACGAGGGTGTAAAGGGTATGTTTTTGCCCGGCATGATACCGCCGTTATCGGGTCACAACAGTAGTTGCAAATGACAACTATGCTGATGTCGCAGTCGCTGCTTAATGCAGCGCCTAAGATGTCAAACTTAAGTCCTACGCCTTAGCCGGTTTAGGCGCGGTTCGGGGGGTACCGGCCAACAGAAACGCCCCACTAAATTCAGGCAGCGCATCCCCCAGGGGAGGCGCTGACCGCATTTGAAGCAGGCCGGATGGCCGCTGGTCAGGCTCCTAATGCTTGGGGGCGGCACCAGTTGTCACCGCAGGCGGGATACAAATGACGACTGGCATGAGCGACGCCGACCGGACGATCGACTATGAAGCGCTAGCCCAGGACGCGATGCGCGGCTTGGTCCGCACTGTGCTGACGAAGGCGGCCAAAGTCGGCCTGCCCGGCGAGCATCATTTCTACATTTCATTCGACACGCTGGCGCCCGGTGCGTTCATCTCGAAGCGGTTGCGCGAGAAGTATCCCGAAGAAATGACCATCGTGCTGCAACACCGCTTCTGGGACCTTGCCGTCAGCGACGAGCGGTTTGAGGTCAAGCTAACGTTCGATGGCATTCCTGAGCGGCTGGTTGTGCCGTTCAACGCAATCAAAGTGTTCTTTGATCCGAGCGTGCGGTTCTCGCTGCAGTTCGAAGGCCCGGAAGCTGCTGGCGAAAGCGCCCGTGGCCGCAGCGGTAACGAGGACATGATCGAAGGCCCGCGCACTGGCGCGACCACAGGCGGCGCAGCACCGACGCCGATGCGCGCAACCACCACCCGCACCGTCTCCGAGCGTAAAGTCCGTACCACAGCCGCAGCCCGCAAAGGCCGGGACCGTGGCGATGAGGCTCCGGCCGCAGCTGAGCCGGTGCGCACCGGCCCGCGTTTGGCCAAAAGCGATATGTCCAAGGTCGAGCCGGTGAAGGCCGAAGCGAAGCCTGAGAAGGTGACCGAAAAGCCTGCCGAAAAAGATGTGACGGATGTGGCGGCGGCGGTTGCCCCGCT
>JAYSVA010000474.1:0-5734 GCA_043718785.1 Hyphomicrobiaceae bacterium | reverse complement strand
AGATTTTTTAAAAATACACAGTCGTCTGTTGTTTGTGTAATCGTCTGATATTTATTGATTTTTCGTTACGCCGAATCACTTGTGTGCATGCCGTAGCCTCAAGGGGGAGGAGGCGAAAACCGGCAGGATCGAGCAAGACTTAACGTCATATGCGATAGCCCTGCCCTCAAGGGGGAGGAGGCGAAAACCGAGAGTGCAGAGCGCGAGCAACGGCTCAATCGATTGGCTCGGTGGTCTTACGTTTTACCACCCAACCCCCGCCCGAGTTTCCACATTTCCTCTTTCAGGCGGATGTCGGTTAGCATGCGGTCGAGTAGCAAGGTGGTGCGTTTGAATAGGTCGGTGCCGACGCGGTAGTCGGCGGGGGCAAAGAAGTCGACGCGACCGGCTTTGAACAGATCAACGCATTTGTGTTTGGTCTTGCCCGGTGGATGCACGGCGATGGCGTGACCACCGCTTTTACGCATCAAAGCCATCGACGGCACGTCGGTGTCGCCATCGCCGAAATAGATCATGTTGGAGAACGGGATCGGCCGCTGATCTTCTGGCATGTGATGATTGATGCTCTCGCCGAGATCCTCGATGCCCTTGTTGATGCGGAACAGGTACTGGGTCTTGCCGGTATCGGTGATGACCCGCTTCGGGTAGGGCAGATCGTAGGCGTCGAACCAGTATTCCGAGGCGAAGACGTTGTGGAAGCGCGGAAAGATCGACGTGCCCTCGATGATCTCGGTCAGGCCCGAAGAAATCAGGTAGTGGCGGACGGTGACGCCTGATCCCTTTTCGCCCTGAGCTTCAGCGCGGATCTTGACATAATCCGAGATCGCGTCGAACCACTCGTTGACGCCCGCAAACAGCTCGACATCGTGGCCGAGCTTGACCAGGTCTTCGCGGTCAATGCGGACGCCGCGCGCTTTGGCCTTCTTGTACATCAGATGCATGTACGTGATCAGCGGATCGGCGCCTTGTTGTTTGGCGATCTTGTTGCTCTCGGCCCAGAATGCCTTCGGGTCCTCGCCAATTTTTGGCAGGAACGTGTATTCCTGCATCGGCTTCGGTGACAGCGTGCCATCGAAATCATAGACCAGGGCGATGGTTTTCTTGTCGTAGGCGGGCTTGGCCTGCGGCGTCGGCGTGGCGGCCGCGCGCTTGGTTTTGGCAACCGGCGCGGCTTTCCGCTTGGCCGCAGTGCCAGCTAAAAGGGTCGGGGTGTCATCGTTGGCGGCAGTGTTGCGACGCCCAGAACGCTCAGCCATGGCAAACCCTCATGCTCAGATGTGTTGCCTACACAATCCAGCGATTCGGGCGGCAAAACCAAGGCATGACAACGCGATTGCGCAGAATTGGTGGGGTTATCCCCTACGGTTTCTGTGCTTTGAGATAGGCCGCCAATTGTTCAGGGGTGTCGATGTCGGTGGCGGCCGAGGTGTCGCTGATCATCACCCGCTCGATGGCGTCGCCAGCCGCCTTGATCAGCGGTTTCGCCCCCTGATCACCGCGTAGTGCGGCAAGGTCGGCAAACAGCCGACGTGGCCACAGGACGGGATTGCCCTGGCGTCCATCGCTCAGCCACGGCACGACAATGCGGTCACTGCCACACTTGATGAAACGCTGGCACAGCGCGCCGATCAGCGCCGCATCAACGTCGGGCATGTCACCCTGGGCAATCAACACGCCGGTGATGTGCGGGCTGAGCGCTGCTATGCCCGTCGCAATCGATCCGCCCATTCCGTCAGCGTGCTGTGGATTGTGGACGAAGCGCAGCGTGCTGTGGATCGGTTTGAGTAGGCTGACAAGCGCCGGTGCCTCATGGCCGGTAACGACGACGATGTCGCTGAGGTGCGCACCCACCAGTGCGGTCGCTACCCGTGCGATCAGCGGCTGGTCGTCAATTTTCGCTAGCAGCTTGTTGTCGGCTCCGTAGCGCCGCGACGAACCGGCCGCCAACAAAATGGCCGCTAACGTCGGAAATCCGGGTGAATGGTGTACCACCACGAACCAGCCTTACATTACCTGCCCGGCGACGGAGCGCCCGGCATCAGCATCATTGAGGAACGTCGCGATTTTCGTGCACGTTGCCGCGTCTTTCAGCAGCGGCGCGTGGCCTTGGCCGGGCACCTCGAGCGTGGCGCAGTTCGGGTGTCGTGACTGCATCGCCGTGACGGTCGCCGCCGACAGAATGTCCGACAGCGCGCCACGGATCACCAGCATCGGCTTGGCTTTCAGCGTATCGAATTGCGGCCACAGCGGCGGCGGCGGGCCATCCACCACGGAGACAGCCTTGCCGATTTTCGGGTCATAGCCGGGCACCGGGCGACCGTTGTTGTCGTTGAACCAGGCGCGGGCAACGCTCGGCCAATGGTCATCCGGTACGGACGGGAAGGCCTGTGTGCTGATGCTGCGTACCATTTTTGTGGCGTCATCCCAGGAGATCGGCGTTGGCGTGCGGCCGACATAGGCAGAGATGCGCGACAGGCCGGAACGCTCGATGATCGGGCCGATATCGTTCAGCACCACGGCGCCGATGACGGTCGGCTGCAGCGCCGCTAGCACCATCGCCACCAGCCCACCGCGCGAGGTGCCGATCAACGCCACATCGTGCAGGCCGAGCGCGGCGGTTGCGTCCATCACATCGTTGGCTTCTACCGGCACGGTGTAGTTGCGCCAATCTGGATCATGGTCGGAGGCGCCACGCCCGCGTGCGTCGAGCGTGTAAACATCACGGGCTTTCGGCCCCGTGGACAGGCTGACGGCGAGGTCATGAAAGTCGCGGGAATTGCGCGTCAGGCCAGGCAGGCATAACGCGGGGCGTCGCTGGCCCGCGCCATCTTCAGCCGGGTAATGGCGAGCGTAGAGACGCAGGCCATCGCGCAAGGTGATCGTGTGATCGACCCATTGCGGGCGGTCGGTGGCAGCGGCGTTACTGGTCTCGACGATATTCCACGCCATCTGGCACCCTGATTTTTAGCTCGAAAGATCTTAGCTCGAAGCCGCTTGCCGGTCGGCGATGCGTGCGGCGGTGCCATCGACAATCGCCTGTCGCAACGCATCAACCGAGCCGGTCGCGGGTACAGCAATATGCTGCGCTTTGGCAATGGCCCGCAGGTCCGCTACGTCATCGATGGTCGCTAGCTTGGCCAACAGCCCGGCTTTGCCCTGCTTGGTCAGCACGACAACAACGCTGAACGCAAATGGGTCGAAGGCGGTGGCAGAAGGCGCAGTGGCAGCGAGTTTGGCTGGCACCGCAGCTGGAGTGGCAGTTGCGACAGGCGTCGCTACAATCTGCACTTTATTCCGACTAGGGATTGGCAACCGCACCCGCAGCTGGGCGATCTCGTCACCGCACGTCTCGACAAGTCGCTCGGTGGCGTCAGCTGAAACCCCCGGATCGGACTTCAGCAGGTCACGCATATACTTTTTCGCGGCCTGACCAGAGATCGCTTTGGTATTTTTGGCCATGGTTCAGCCCTCACGTTGTTGTTAGGCAGCGGCGCGGTGGCGGACAAGGCGCGGCATTAGTTCCGTAAACAGCCGCTGCACCACTTCCATGCCATCGCCGTATTTCTCGTCGAGCCGTTTCGGTGTCGGATCCCAGTCAAACGCGTTGGCGATGGCATCGCTATGCGGAATCTGGGTCTCTAACACCGGATGGTTCAGGCTGATTTCTTCGATGATCAGCCGGTCGCGGCCAATGCCCCGGTTCGAATTGGCGAGGCCGACGTAGCGGCGCTGATCCATCGGGATAGCGGCCAAATCGTTAGAATTGCGGCGCCCCTCGATCAGCAGGGCCACCTGATCCACTGCCAGTTGCGACACATAATCCGGGCGGAATGGCACCAGCACGTGATCGGCGGTCTTCAACGCCGCCAGCGCTGCGAACGACAGGCCCGGCGCGCAATCCAGGATCACCAGATCATAGATCGATTCAAATTGGCGCAGCAACCGCTCGAGCTTGCCGCGAACTCGGTTGGCCACCAAGCTCGGGTCCTTCGATTGGCGGGCTTCTTTGACGTAAAGCTCGCCCTGCACATCCTCAAGCAGCAGCGAACCCGGCAGGATCGAGATCGTTGGCCGCTTGCCGTCGAGATCGAGCACGTCGCCAACGCCATGCAGCAGATAATCACGCGGTGGCAAAGCGGATTCATCGAACATATCGAACAGATAGTCGGCAATGCTCTTGCGGGCTTTACGAGCTTCATTCCAACCCTGGCCGCCCATCAGGATCAGCGAGGCGTTGCACTGGGAGTCGAGGTCCATCAGCAATACCCGTTGCCCACCGAGCACGGCAGCAGCATGGGCCAGCATGACTGAGATTGTCGACTTGCCGACGCCGCCTTTGCGGTTCGCGACTGCTAAAAATTGTGCCATTCGGTCCTCATCGATAAAATGTGAGATCGCGCATGCAACTTGAGTTATGAGTTAGCTCTATGCCCGATTCCCTGATTCCCACCAAATCGCCAACAGTTATCGGTACCCGGGGGTTGATCAACGCGCGCGAACATTCTACCGGCAGACGCGGGTAATCCAATGTAACGGTGTGATTGACGATACCTGAGTCATGCGCGGCTACAGATCGTGATCAGACATGGCTTTTACGGACGCGGCATTATGGTTAATAGTACGTAACCGGTGATACGGGGGCGTGGAGCCGGACTGAGTAACTGTCACAATCTAGAAAAGACGCTGCCGCATGCGAATGGCAAAAGTCGAACGCACGTGGCAAGCCGCAGGCACTCGAGGGAACACACATGACGCGTCGCTATTTTGGCACGGACGGAATTCGCGGCCTGGCCAATCGTCACCCTATGACGTCCGAAGTTGCGCTCAAGGTCGGCATGGCCGCCGGGAAGATCTTCCGTAATGGCAGCCACCGCCACCGCATCGTCATCGGCAAGGACACCCGGTTGTCCGGCTATATGATCGAGAGCGCGCTGCTGTCGGGCTTTACCGCCGTCGGCTGCGACGTGTTCCTGCTGGGCCCAATGCCGACGCCCGCCGTTGCCATGCTGACGCGCTCACTGCGCGCTGACCTCGGCGTGATGATTTCAGCCTCGCACAACCGCTTCGACGATAACGGCATCAAGCTGTTCGATCCGGATGGCTACAAGCTGTCGGATGAAACCGAACTGCAGATCGAAGCGATGATCGACGCTAAGACCGATAGCCTGTTGGTGTCGGCTGATAGCATCGGGCGCGCGACGCGGGTGGAAAGTGCCCAGGAACGCTACATCGAGTACGCCAAGCGCACGTTGCCAAAGAACCTGCGGCTCGACGGCCTGCGTATCGTCATCGATTGCGCCAACGGTGCGGGCTACAAAGTGGCACCGGAAGCCTTGTGGGAGCTTGGCGCAGAGGTCATCAAAATCGGGGTCGAGCCGAACGGTCGCAACATCAACTTGAAATGCGGATCGACCCATCCTGAAGCGCTCATCGATAAGGTCAAAGAAGTCCGCGCTGACATCGGCATTGCCCTGGACGGGGATGCGGACCGCGTGGTGATCGTCGACGAAAAAGGTCACATCGTCGATGGCGACCAAGTGATGGCGGTGATCGCCGAGAGTTGGCAGAAGCGCGAGCAGCTCGCTGGTGGCGGTGTCGTTGCGACAGTCATGTCGAACCTCGGGCTGGAGCGTTATCTGGCTGGCATCGGCCTGACCATGGCGCGCACCAACGTCGGTGACCGCTATGTCGTTGAGCACATGCGCAAGCATGGCTTCAACGTCGGTGGCGAACA